>DASSRF010000044.1:0-2370 GCA_035701945.1 Caldimonas sp.
CGGCCGTGAGCGACTCGAGCTGCGGGTCGTCGAATTCGTAGAGCACCCACGGCCGTTGCGGCTGCACCGGGCCGTTGACGGTCGGCAGGTGCACCTTGGGCGGCGACGCCGGCTCGGGGGTGGCGAGGAGCACGTCGATGACGTCGACGAAGCGGTCGTTGAAGTAGCGCTTCGGGTAGCCGAGCTCTTCGTACGCGCGCTGCAGCGACGGATAGAGCTGCACGTACGCCGCCGCCGCCCGGTGCAGGTCGACCTCTTCGAGGAGGCGAACGAAGGGCTCGTAGCGTGCGGCGTTGGCGGCGCCGATCGCCGCACCGCCTTCGGCGTCGGCGACGCTGAAGCGCCCGGTCGCGGGAACCACCGGC
The DNA here is from genome assembly GCA_035701945.1 of Caldimonas sp. Taxonomy (GTDB): domain Bacteria; phylum Pseudomonadota; class Gammaproteobacteria; order Burkholderiales; family Burkholderiaceae_C; genus Schlegelella_A. The sequence goes on from DASSRF010000044.1 coordinate 366, forward strand.
CACAGGCGCGACGAGGCGCTCGAGCGGCCGAGGTTGTCGACGGTGGCGACGAAGCGGCGCGCGAAGTCGTCGACGAGGAACATCGACGCGACGGTGCGCGCGCCGAACAGGCCGTCGAGCGCGCCCTGGAAGTCGAGCGGCGCCGCGCCGCGATCGACCTGCGCGGCGTCGATCGGATGGCGGATCGCCGGCTCCGCCGGCGCCGACGCTGGCGACGCAGGCGCCTGCGCGACCGTCTCGCGCGGTGGCGCGGTGGCCGCTTCCGGCGCGCGCGGCCGCGACACCCACCACAGCCCGGCGACGAGCGCGGCTGCGACGACGACCGTGGCGGCGATGATGATCGGGGTGCGCTTCATCGGTGCTGACGACGCCGCGCGCTTCGCTGCGCGACGCGTGTCCGCGAAGATAGCGCGGATCGCAGAAGCGGTGGCCAGCGGGGCTTCCGGGACGTCGCGCCGCCCGATTCGCGCGGTGCCGTCACGCGGCGCGCGAGAGCGCAGCGCCTGGCTCGCGTGCGAGCTGGCGAGCGAGCCCCGGGTCGAGCGCGAAGTCGACGGCCGCGCGCGCGTGCAGCGCGGTCGTGTCGAACACCGCCGTCTCGGCGACGTCGGCGTCGGTCAGCGCGAGCGAGAGCTCGGTGCAGCCGAGCACGACGCCTTCGGCGCCGCGCGCGAGCTGGCGGCGCGCGATCGCGCGCAGCCGCCGGCACGTCGAGGCGCGGACCTCGCCGCGGCAGAGCTCTTCGAAGATCGCGCGATGCACCTCGGCGCGATCGTCGTCGCCCGGCACGATCGCGACGACGCCGCGCCGCGCGAGGTGCTCGACGTAGAACGGCTGCTCCATCGTGTAGCGCGTCCCGAGCAGCGCGACCCGGCGACAGCCGCGCCGACGGATCGCGTCGGCGGTGACGTCGCCGATGTGCAGCAGCGGGACCGAGATCTGCCCCTGCACGGCGTCGGCGACCTTGTGCATGGTGTTGGTCGCGATGAGGACGACGTCGGCGCCGGCGCGCTCGAGCCGGCGTGCCGACTCGCCGAGCAGCGACGCGAGGCGATCCCAGTCGCCGGCCTTCTGGCCGTCGACGATCTCGGCGAAGTCGAGGCTGGCGAGGAGAACGCGCGCCGAGCGCAGGCCGCCGAGGCGGTGCATGACCTCCTCGTTGAAGAGGCGGTAGTACACCGCCGTCGAGGCCCAGCTCATGCCGCCGACGAGTCCGATCGTCTTCATGCCCGGCTCCTCAAGCTGCCGCGCGCTGCGGCGCGCGCAGGCGGGCGATGCGCGCCGGGGCGCCGACCGCCGTCGCGTGCGCAGGCACGTGGCGAAGGACGACGCTGCCGGCACCGATCCGGCACATGCGGCCGAGCACGATGTTGCCGAGGACGAGCGCACCGGCACCGATCGAAGCGCCGCGGCGCACCTTCGGGTGGCGGTCGCCGCCTTGCTTGCCGGTCGCGCCGAGCGTGACGCCGTGGAGGAGCTCGACGTCGTCCTCGACCACCGCGGTTTCGCCGACGACGATGCCGGTGGCGTGGTCGATCAGGACGCGCCTGCCGAACGGCGCCGCCGGGTGGATGTCGACGCCGAGCGCGACGCTCGACTGGTGCGCGAGCCACGCCGCGGCGTCGCGGCGGCCGCGCGTCCACAGGCTGTGCGCGATGCGGTGCGTCGCCAGCGCATGCACTCCCTTCAGGTGCAGCAGCGCGTGCAGCTCCGAGCGGCACGCCGGATCGCGCCGCGCCACGGTCTCGAGGTCCTCCTCGATCGATGCGAGCGCCGCGCGGTCGACGAGCAAGGCATCGTCGACGAGCGCTTCGAGCCGCGCGTCGTCGCCGGCGAGGCTTCGCGACAGCACCGAAGCGACGACGCGGCCCGGCGTCGCCGCCTTCAGCACCAGCGCCTCGACGCGCGGGCGCAGCAGCGGCTCGCGCGCCGCGGCACGGGTCGCCTCGAGCGCGATTCGCGTCCAGAGCGGCAGCTCCGGACGGGCCGGCGGACTCGACACGAC
>DASSRF010000045.1:0-11570 GCA_035701945.1 Caldimonas sp.
CGTTCCTGGCCAGGAGCGCGAGCACCTCGTCGGCCTCCTTCAACGTGCGCACGAACGGGATCATGATCTCGACGTTGGTGAAGCCCATCGTGTCGCGGACGCGCTTCATCGCCTCGCACTCCATGGCGAAGCACTGGTAGAACTCTTCCGCGATATAGCGCGATGCGCCGCGGAAGCCCAGCATCGGGTTCTCCTCGTGCGGCTCGTATCGGTCGCCGCCGATGAGGTTCGAATATTCGTTGGACTTGAAGTCCGACAGCCGCACGATCACCTTCTTGGGGAAGAAGGCCGCGGCGATCGTGGCCACGCCCTCGACGATCTTCTGGATGTAGAACTCGGTCGGGCTGCCGTACCCTGCCACGCGCGCCGCGATCTCGCGCGCCACTTCCGGCGGCTGACGCTCGGGCTCGAGCAGCGCCTTCGGATGGATGCCGACATTGCGGTTGATGATGAACTCGAGGCGCGCAAGGCCGACGCCTTCGTTCGGCAGGCGCTGGAACTCGAACGCGAGCTCCGGATTGCCGACGTTCATCATGATCTTGGTCGGCGACTGTGGCATGCGGTCGAGCGCCACGTCGACGATCTCGAACGGCACCAGGCCTTTGTAGACGTGACCGGTGTCGCCCTCGGCGCAGCACACCGTCACCTCGTCGCCGTCGTGCACGGAAGTGGTGGCGTCGCCGCAACCGACCACCGCCGGAATGCCGAGCTCGCGTGCGATGATGGCCGCGTGGCAGGTGCGTCCCCCGCGATTGGTGACGATCGCCGCGGCGCGCTTCATCACCGGCTCCCAGTTCGGGTCGGTCATGTCGGCGACCAGCACGTCGCCGGGCTGCACGCGCTCCATCTCGGCCACCGAGCGCACGATGCGCACCGGCCCGGTGCCGATCTTCTGCCCGATCGCTCGCCCTTCGGCGAGCACCGTGCCGCTCCCCTTGAGCGTGTAGCGGTGCTCCGCGGTGCCGGAGGCGCGGCTCTTCACCGTCTCGGGGCGTGCCTGCAGGATGTAGAGCTTGCCGTCGACGCCGTCCTTGCCCCACTCGATGTCCATCGGCCGGCCGTAGTGCTGCTCGATGACGAGGGCATGGCGCGCGAGCTCGGCGACCTCGGCGTCGCTCAGCGAGTAGCGGTTGCGCAGCTCGGTCGCGGTGTCGAGCGTCGTCACGAGCTTGCCGGTCGCGGCGCGCTCCTCCGGCGTCGCGAAGGTCATCCGCACCAGCTTCGAGCCGAGGTTCCTGCGGATGATCGCCTGCTTGCCGTTCCTGAGCGCCGGCTTGTGGACGTAGAACTCGTCGGGGTTGACGGCGCCCTGCACCACCGTCTCGCCGAGGCCGTAGCTCGACGTGATGAAGACGACGTCGGGGAAGCCGCTCTCGGTGTCGATCGTGAACATCACGCCCGCCGCCGCGAGGTCGCTGCGCACCATCCGCTGGACGCCGACCGAGAGCGCGACGTCGCCGTGGGCGTAGCCCTTGTGGACGCGGTAGCTGATCGCGCGGTCGTTGTAGAGGCTCGCGAAGACCTCGCGCAGCTTGGCGAGGACGTCGTCGATTCCGGCGACGTTGAGGAACGTCTCCTGCTGGCCGGCGAACGACGCGTCGGGCAGGTCCTCGGCGGTCGCCGACGAGCGCACTGCGAAGGTCGCGCCGGGAGCGGCGGCGACGAGCTTCGCGAACTCGCGCCGCACGTCGTCCTCGAACTCGCGCGGCAGCGGCTGCGCCTCGATCCAGCGCCGGATCTCTGCGCCGGCGTCGGCGAGCGCGCGGACGTCGTCGACGTCGAGCGACGCGAGCCGCGACGCGATGCGCGACGCGAGGCCGTCGCCGGCGAGGAAGGTGCGAAACGCGTGCGCGGTGGTCGCGAAGCCGCCGGGCACGCGAACGCCCGACTCGCTCAGCTGGCTGATCATCTCGCCGAGGGAGGCGTTCTTGCCGCCGACCGCCTCGACGTCGGTCATTCTCAGGGTGTCGAAAGGAGCGACGAAGGCGGTCGCCAGAGAGGTGGATGCCATGGGAAGACTCGGGGCTCGTGAAAAACCGGCGTCTCCCGACCCTGGCATGCGTGACGGCTGGCGTCGTGCGGCGGCCGGGCGCGGCGCGGGCGCAGGCCTGCGGCACGGCGGCAGGCGGCGAAGCGGCGGAACGGGGCGGCGGCGGACATGCGAAGGGATCGAAAAGCTGCGTCGATTCTACGAGCGCGGTCGCTTCTCCGTGACTGCCTATCATCGGGGATGGACGCACCTGCACTTGCCGCTGCGGCCGGCGCCTCCGCGCTGCCGCGGCCGACCGTGTTCTTCATCTCCGACGGCACCGGGATCACCGCCGAGACGTTCGGCAACTCGATCCTGTCGCAGTTCGCGATCAAGCCCCGGCACCTGCGGCGCCCGTTCATCGACACGCCCGACAAGGCGCACCAGGTCGTCCGCGAGATCAACCACATCGCCGAGCACGACGGCCGGCGGCCGATCGTCTTCGTCACCCTCGTCAACGTCGAGATCCTCTCGATCGTCAAGGAGCACTCGCACGGCCTCGTGCTCGACATGTTCAACACCTTCATCGAGCCGCTCGAGGCCGAGTTCGGCATCACTTCGAACCACCGCATCGGGCGCTTCTCGGACGTGTCGGAGAGCAAGGAATACAGCGACCGCATCGAGGCGATCAACTTCGCGCTCGCCCACGACGACGGCCAGTCGGCGAAGAGCCTCGCCGAGGCCGACGTGATCCTGGTCGGCGTCAGCCGCAGCGGCAAGACCCCGACGTCGCTCTACCTCGCGATGCAGCACGGCGTCAAGGCGGCCAACTATCCGCTCATCCCCGAGGACTTCGAGCGCGGCAAGCTGCCGTCGACGCTCGTTCCGTTCAAGGCCAAGTGCTTCGGCCTGACGATCGACCCCGACCGGCTGGCGCGGATCCGCACCGAGCGCCGTCCGAACAGCAAGTACGCGTCGCTCGAGAACTGCCGCTACGAGGTCCGCGAGGGCGAGACGATGATGAAGCGCGAGGGCATCGCGTGGCTGTCGTCGACGCACAAGTCGATCGAGGAGATCGCGACGACGATCCTGCGCGACCTCCGCCCGGACCGGCTGACGTACTAGCAGGCTGTTGAATACGATTCGGGGCTCAGTACAGCGCCTTCTCGATGTCGGCGAAGCTGCGCGCGACCTCGATCATGTCGATCACGGTGCCGAGCTGACGCTCGACCTGCGCGCGCGAGACGACGCCGCGCACGCGCAGCTGCTCGACGCTGCGAAAGCCGGGCGGCTTGCCCAGGCTCTCGACGATGAGCATGTGGTTGCGGCCCTGCTGCTTCAGCGTCGCGACGACATTGCGGACCGTCGCCTGCTGCATCAGGGCGAAGTCGATCGCCTCGAGCGCGGCGACGTCGACCATGACGTCGGCGACGGTGATCTCGTCGTAGTGGACGTTGCGCTGCTGGACGATGCGCAGCGTCCGGTCGCCGTAGAGGTCGGTCGTCGTGATCAGCCCGACCAGGCTCGGCATCTCGGTGACGACGAAGAGCATCCGAACGCCCTGGTAGATCATGATCTGCTCGGCCTGGCGCAGCGTCGTCCGCGGGCTCGCGGTCGCCGCCTTGACCTGCGTCAGGTCGGTCATCACCGAGAGCGCTTCGGAGTCGAGCGTCACGGGATCGCTTCGCCAGGGCTGCGCCTGCGCGATCGAAGTGGTGCGCAGCAACCGCCTCGTCGGCAGGGGTCCTTCTGGATGCATCGTCGTCTCCCGGCCGCCGAACGACGGCCCACGGGACCGACGCTACGCGCATTCGATCGGTCGTGCCAGACGGGGCGACGAGCGCCCCGTCGGCAGCAAGGCCGTCCTTCGGGCGCGCTCGCTACCATGGCCATCCACCACCTTCCCAAGCCGCGATGACGACGCTGCTTCGCCTGCTTGCCGACTACGGGCTGGCGGTGGCCTTCTTCAACGTCCTGCTCTCGCACCTCGGCGCGCCGCTTCCGGCCGTTCCGACCCTGATCGTCACGGGCGCGTTGAGCATGCAGGGGCACTTCCCGCTGCCGGCGCTGTTCGCGACCGCGGTCGCGGCGGACTTGCTCGCCGACCTCGCCTGGTACGCGGCCGGTCGGCGCTTCGGCGGCCGCGTCGTGCGCGCGGTCTGCCGCGTCTCGATCTCGCCCGATTCGTGCGTGCGCCAGACCGAAACGCTGTTCGCGCGCTGGGGCGCGCGCTCGCTGATGGTCGCCAAGTTCATCCCCGGCTTCGCGGCGATCGCAACCTCGCTCGCCGGCAACATGCGGCTGCCGATCGCGCGCTTTCTCTTCTACGACGCGATCGGCGCGGCGCTCTGGGCCGGCGGCGCGATCGCGATCGGCATCGTCTTTCGCGACGCCGTCGCCGACGTCCTGGTGGTCCTCGAGGAGATGGGACACATCGGTCTCGTCGTCATCGCCGTCGCGCTCGCGCTCTTCATCGCCTTCAAGGTCTGGCAACGCCAGCGCCTGATCCGCGAGGTGCGGATGGCGCGAATCGGTGTCGACGAGCTGACCCGGCTGATCGACGGCGGCGAAGCTCCCGCGATCATCGACGTCCGCGACGAGCCGGCGCGGCTGCGCGACGGCAGCATTCCCGGCGCGCTGCATCTGCCGCTCGATGCCGTCGACGACGTCCTGCCCGGGCTGCCGCGCGACCGCGACGTCGTCGTCTACTGCGCGTGCCCGAACGAGATCTCGGCGGCGCGCGTCGCCAAGCGGCTGCAGCGCGCCGGCTTCAAGCGCGTGCGGCCGCTGCTCGGCGGCCTCGACGCATGGGAGCGCGCCGGGCGGCCGATCGAGCGCTTCGGCGAAGAACGCGAGCCGACTGCGACGTGACCGCGCTCAGGGCACCGCGTCAGCGACGCGACTCGCGCTCGCGCCGCCACGCCGCGGGGGGCTTGCCGACGAGGCGCCTGAACGCGCGCGAGAAGGCGGCCTCCGACTCGTAGCCGACGTCGAGCGCGATCGACGCGACCGTCGCGCGCGTATCGAGGAGCAAGCGCGCGGCCGCCTGCATCCGCCACTGCGCGAGGTACTGCATCGGCGGCGTGCCGATCAGCTCGACGAAGCGCTCGTGCAGCGCCGAGCGCGACAGGCCGACCTGGTGGCCGAGCTCCTCGATCGTCCAGTCGTGCGCGGGATCGCGGTGGATGAGCGCGAGCGCATGGCCGACGAAGCGATCCTGGAGGCCGGCGAGCCAGCCCGCGCTTCCCGCCGGCAGCTCGTCGGCGTAGCGACGCACCGCGTCGACGAACATCATCTCGCTCATCCGCGCGAGCATCGCCTCGGCGCCGGGCCGCTTCGCGTGCGACTCGTTGACCGCCTGCTGGGTGAAGCTCGCCATCCACGCGTTGTCGCCGTTCGCGCGCAGGTGCAGCAGTCGCGGCAGCGCGCTGAAGAGCGGATTGAACGGGTGCATGTCGCAGCCGAGAAAGCCGCAGACGAGCGTCGCGTCGGCGCCGGCGCTCGGCGGCGCCGGAAACGAGATCTGCTCGCCGTCGTACGCGACCTGCAGCGGAGCGCCGTCGAGACGGGCATCGCTCAGCCAGCCGAAGTCGGTGCTGCCGCGCATCCGCGGCGCGCTCGAGACGACGTGCCCGTCGCCTTGCGGAAAGAGGACGACGTCGCCTTCGCCGAGCTGCACCCACGGGCCGTCGGGGATGCCGGCCCAGCAGCTGCCGCGCGCCACGGCGTGGTACTCCATGACGTGCTCGACGCCCGGCATCAGGAGCGGCGCGATCTCCTTGGCCGGCGGCGCCTCGGCGGCCCACCGGCTGTTGCCGGTGATGTTGAAGAAGACGGCGCCGCGCAGGCGGACTGCGCGCAGGACGTCGGAGAGCGTGTCGTGTGCCATGGCCCGAAGGCCGGCACTCTAGCCGCGTCGGCGGTGCCGGTGCAAATCGCGGAGCCGCAGGCAAGCCGCGACGACGGCGGATCAAGCGCGCGCCAGGCCGCGTTCGAACAATGACTGCACCCGCAAGCGAAGCGACGCGCGGGATTCACCACCGGAGCCTGCGATGCCCTCACTTCCGTATCTCACGCTGGATCGCGATGTCCAGCAGCTGCCTTCCGACGACGTCGCCGCGCTCGCTGCGCAGATCAGCGGCGGCGTGCTCACCGCTGGCGACCCCGGCTACGACGACGCGCGCAAGGTCTGGAACGCGACCGTCGACCGTCGACCGGCGCTGATCGCGCGCTGCCTGACCGCGGGCGACGTGCAGGCCGGGGTGCGATTCGCCGCGGCGCGGCGGATGCTGCTCAGCGTGCGCAGCGGCGGCCACCACATCGCCGGCAACGCGGTCGCCGAAGGCGGACTGATGCTCGATCTCTCGGCGATGCGGACCGTCGAAGTCGACCCGGTCGCGCGCACGGCGCGCGTCGGCGCCGGCGCTCTGCTCGCCGATCTCGACCGCGCGACGCAGGCGCACGGCCTCGCCGTCCCGCTCGGCATCAATTCGACGACAGGCGTGGCCGGCCTCGCGCTCGGCGGCGGCTTCGGCTGGCTGACGCGGCGCCACGGCATGACGGTCGACAACCTCCTCGCTGCGACCGTCGTCACGGCCGACGGTAGCGTCCACGCCGCCTCGGCGACTTCCGAGCCCGACCTGTTCTGGGCGCTGCGCGGCGGCGGCGGCAACTTCGGCGTCGTCACTTCGTTCGAGTTCCGCCTCCACCCGGTCGGCCCCGAGCTCTACGCCGGGCTCGTCGTCTACCCGTTCGCGCAGGCGCGCACCGTGCTGCGCGCCTGGCGCGACTTCAACGCGACCGCGCCCGACGCGCTGAGCGTCTGGGCGGTGCTGCGCAAGGCGCCGCCGCTGCCTTTCCTGCCGGCATCGGCGCACGGCACCGACGTCGTCGTCCTGCCGCTCGTGCACAGCGGCGACGTCGAGTCGGGCGCGCGCGCCGCCGCGCCGGTGCTCGGCTTCGGCGAGCCGATCGCGAGCCACCTCGGACCGACGCCGTACGCGGGCTTCCAGACCGCATTCGACCCGCTGCTGACCGCGGGCGGCCGCAACTACTGGAAGTCGAACAACTTCAGAACGCTCGACAACGCCGCGCTCGATGTCATCGTCGAAGCGGCGGCGAGCTCGCCGGGTCCCGAGTGCGAGATCTTCGTCGCCCAGCTCGGCGGCGCGATGGCGCGAGTCGCTCCCGACGCGACCGCGTTCGTCGGTCGCGACGCGCACTACATCATGAACGTGCACGGCCGCTGGTCCGACCCGCGCGACGACGACAAGGTGCGCGCGTGGGCGCGGCGATCGTTCGCGGCCGCGGCGCCGCACGCGACCGGAAGCGGCTACGTCAACTTCCTCACCGAGGACGAAGGCGAGCGCGTCGTGGCGAGCTACGGCGCCAACCACGCCAGGCTGCAGGCGCTGAAGAACCGCTACGACCCGGGCAACGTGTTCCGCATGAACCTCAACATCGCTCCCGCGAACGGCCGCGCTCAACGCCGGGCGGCATGACGTTGGTCGACCTGCGGGGTTGCGCGATCAGCGGCGCGACGCCGGCCGCGCTCGCCGCGTACGAGCGCGCCGTCGCCGCCTGGCAGGCGTGGCGGCGCGACGACGGCGGCGCGCTCGCGCAGGCGCGGCGAGACGCGCCGGGCTTCGCCATGGCGCACGCGCTCGCGGCGTGGCAGCTCGCTGCCGGCCGCGACGTCCACCGCGTCGACGCGGCGCGGCCGATGGTCGCCGGCGCGCTTCGCCTGCCGGCCAACGAGCGTGAACGGATGCACCTCGCCGCGCTCTCGGCGGTGCTCGACGACGACTTCGAAGGCGCGAAGGCGCGGCTCGGCCGCCTGCTCGCCCGCTTTCCGCGCGACGTCGTCGCGCTGCAGGTCGCGCAGTCGCTCGACTACGTCACCGGCGACGTCGCCCGCATGCGTCGCCACGTCGCGCGCGCGTTGCCGGCGTGGTCGCGCGACGACCCCGGCTACCACGCGCTCCTCGCCATGCACGCGTTCGCGCTCGCCGAGTCGGGCGAGTACGCGCGCGCCGAGGACGCGGCGCTCTCGGCACTCGAGCTGAATCCGCTCGACGCGCGCGCCTGCCACGCGATGGCCCACGTCTTCGAGATGACCGAGCGGTTCGCCGAAGGCGTGCGATGGATGGAAGAACGCGCCGGCGCCTGGGCGAGCGACAGCGCGGTGGTCACCCACGGCTGGTGGCACGTCGCGCTCTTCCACTTGTCGACGGGCGATCCCGAGCGCGCCCTCGACGTGTACGACACACACGTTCGCGCCGCCCGCTCGGCCGACGTTTCGGACCTGATCGACGCCTCGGCGCTGCTGTGGCGGATCGGGCTCGCCGGACGCCACGCCGGAGCGCGCTGGGGCGAGCTCGCCGACGCCTGGTCGAGGCACATCGACGATGCCTTCTGCAGCTTCAGCGACGTCCACGCGATGCTCGCGTTCGTCGGCGCGAACGACCGCGATCGCGCGCGCACGCTCGAGGCGGAGCTGCTGCGTCGGCAGCGCCTGCGCACGCGCTACGGGCGGACGACGCGCCAGCTCGGCCTGCCGGCGTGCCGCGCGCTGATGGCGTTCGGGCGCGGCGACGACGCCGGCGCGATCAGGTTGCTCGCCCGGTTGCCGTCGATCGCGCACCGCCTCGGCGGCAGCCATGCGCAACGCGATGTCCTGCACCTGACGCTGCAGCGTGCGGTGCAGCGCGCCCGGCGTCCGCCGCGTCGGGCGCGGCCGCTCTTTGCCGCCTTCGCCGTGCCGGCCTGACCGTGTCGCGCCGGCGCGGCCCGGCGGCGCAGCTCAAGCCCGGATCAGTTCGGCGAAGCGCGCGAGATCGACGTTGCCGCCGCTGACCACGATCCCGACGCGCTGCCCCTTCAGCTCGGAGGCCATCCGCCGCGCTGCCGCGAAGCCCAGGGTTCCGGTCGGCTCGACGACGATCTTCATCCGCTCGGCGAAGAAGCGCATCGCGTCGACGAGCTCGGCGTCGCTCGCGGTGACGACGTCGTCGACGTCGCGCCGGATGATCGGGAACGTCAGCTCGCCGAGGTGGAGCGTCTGCGCGCCGTCGGCGATCGTTCGCGGCGTCGCGATGGTGACGATGCGGCCGCTGCGAAACGACTGCTGGCCGTCGTTGCCGGCTTCCGGCTCGACGCCGACGATGCGGCAGCGCGGCGCCAGCGCGCGCGCGGCGAGCGCCGAGCCCGAGAGCAGGCCGCCGCCGCCGAGGGGAACGAAGAGCGCGTCGAGCTCGCCGACTTCCTCGATGAGCTCCTTCACCGCGGTGCCCTGGCCGGCGATGATGTCGGCGTGGTCGTACGGCGGGACGAGCGTCATCCCGCGCTCCTCGGCGAGCCTCCTGCCGATCGCCTCGCGGTCCTCGCGATAGCGGTCGTAGACGACGACCTCGCCGCCGTAGCCCTTGGTCGCCGCGACCTTGGCGGCAGGCGCGTCGTGCGGCATCACGATCACCGCCGGCATGCCGAGCAGCGACGCGGCGAGCGAGACGGCCTGCGCGTGGTTGCCCGACGAGAACGCGACGACACCGCCGCGGCGCTGCCGCTCGTCGAAGCGCGACAGCGCGTTGAACGCGCCGCGGAACTTGAACGCGCCCATTCGCTGCAGGTTCTCGCACTTGAAGACGAGCCGCGCGCCGGCCGCTGCGTCGGCCGTTCGCGACCTCAGCACCGGCGTGCGATGGGCGTGGCCGGCGATCCGCGCGGCGGCGGCGACGACGTCGTCGTAGGTCGGCAGCGTCGAGCTCATGGCGTGCGCCGCGTCGTGCGGCGCTGGGTCGGGGGATGCATGGCGGCGAAGCTCCGATGGAGGCGCGTCACGCGGCGCGCCGGCGCACAGTGTCGTACATGCAGACCGCGGCCGCGGCGGCGACGTTGAGCGATTCGCCGCCGCCGGGCTGCGGGATGGCGACGACCGCACGGCAGCGCGCGGCGACGTCGTCGGCGAGCCCCTGCCCTTCGTGGCCGAACGCCCACGCGCACGGCCACGGCAACGCCGCGTCGCCGAGCGCGACGGCGGCGTGCGAGCTGGTGCCGTAGAGCGGGACGGCGAGCTTCGCGAGCGACCCCGCGGCGGCAGCGTCGACGAGGCGAAGCGCGAAGTGCGCGCCCATCCCTGCGCGAACGACCTTCGGCGCCCAGAGCGCCGCCGTCCCCGTGAGCGCGATCGCCTGCGTGAAGCCGAACGAAGCAGCGCTGCGCAGGACGCTGCCGACGTTGCCCGGATCCTGGACGCGGTCGAGGACGACCGTCGGCGCGCCGGGGTCGATCTCGACCGCGGGCGGCAGCGCAACGACGAACGCGATCGGCGGCGGCGACTCGAGCGTGGCGACGCTCGCGAGCGTCGACGCGGCGACGATCGCGGTGTCGTCGGCGGCCTCGGCGAGACGCCGCAGCCGCGGTTCGAGCCAGCCGTCTTCGCTGACGATCGCGTGCAGCACGCGCGCGCCGGGCCGCGCCAGCCACGCCTCGCAGAGATGCTCGCCCTCGAGGAGCACGGCGCCCGAACGCCGCGCCGCGGCGCCGTCGCCGGCGAGCCTTCGCAGCCGCGCGAGCAGCGGGTTGCTGCGCGACGTGATCCGCGTGACCCGGCCCACGCCGTCAGAACAGTCGGTCGCAGACGTCGCGGACGGGTGCGAAGCTCCTGCGGTGGTGCGGACACGCGCCGTGCTCGCGCAGCGCGCTCAGGTGCTCGGGCGTCGAATAGCCCTTGTGGGCATCGAACCCGTACTGCGGGTGCTCCTCGTGCAGCTGCATGCACAGGGCGTCGCGGTACACCTTGGCGACGATCGACGCCGCCGAGATCGCGCGCACGCGGGCGTCGCCGCCGACGACGGTGCGCACCGGCATCGCGAGCGCCGGCCGCTGGTTGCCGTCGACGAGGACGATCTGCGGCTGCTGGGCGAGCCCCTCGACCGCGCGCTGCATCGCGAGCAGCGCTGCGCGCAGGATGTTGAGCGAGTCGATCTCGGCGACGCTCGCGCTGGCGACGCTGACGCAGACCGCGCGTTTCCTGATCTCGCGGTCGAGCCGCTCGCGCTCGTCGGCGGTGAGCAGCTTCGAGTCGTTGAGGCCGCGGATCGTCCGCTTTTCCTCGAGGATCACCGCCGCGGCGACGACGGGTCCCGCGAGCGGGCCGCGCCCGACCTCGTCGACTCCCGCCATCAGGCCGTCCACGTCGACGATGCCGCGCAGCTTGGCGGCGCGAAAGAAGGTCTTGGCGTGCATCGGGCGGGGCAGCGTCAGCGTTGCAGGACCGCTTCGATCGCTGCCGTCGCGAGCGCGCCGGTGTCGCGGCGCAGCTCGCGGTGCATCGCCTCGAAGCGCAGCTGCAATGATCGCACCGCCGCCGGGTCGTCGAGCCAGCGAAACGCCGCTGCGGCGATCTTTTCCGCGGTCGCGTCGTGCTGCAGAAGCTCGGGGACGGCGTGGTCGCGCAGCAGGATGTTGGGCAGCGAGATCCACGGCTGGTAGTGGACGAGCTTGCCGATCTGCCAGCTGAGGACGTGCATCACATAGACCACGACCATCGGCCGCTTGAAGAGCGCGGTCTCGAGCGTCGCCGTGCCGCTGGCGACGATCG
>DASSRF010000046.1:0-16678 GCA_035701945.1 Caldimonas sp.
GGCTCGCCGCTCGCGTCGGCGACCGTCTGCTTCGGCGACGCCGCTGCGCCCGACGGCCTCGAGGCGCGCATGGCGCGCCACGCCAGGCCGTTCGCGACCGTCGACACGGCCGCCGACGACACGTGCCTGCTCGCGTTCACGTCCGGGACGACCGGGCAGCCGAAAGCGACGATGCACTTCCACCGCGACGTCATGGCGAGCTGCGCGTGCTTTCCACCGCACGTGCTGCGCGCGAGCGCCGACGACGTCTTCATCGGCAGCCCGCCGCTCGCGTTCACGTTCGGGCTCGGCGGCCTGACGGTCTTTCCGATGGCGATCGGCGCGCAGACGGTGCTGCTCGAGAAGCCCGCGCCCGCCGAGCTGCTCGACGCGATCGTCGCCGAGCGCGCGACGGTGCTCTTCACCGCGCCGACGTCGTACCGCGCGATGGCCGCGGCGGCCAAGGAGCGGCGGATCGGCGCGCGCGACGGCGGCCCGCTGCGCAAGTGCGTCGCCGCCGGCGAGGCGCTGCCGGCGGCGACGCGCGCGCTCTGGCGCGAATCGACGGGAATCGAGATCATCGACGGCATCGGCGCGACCGAGATGTTCCACATCTTCATCTCCGCCGACGAAGCGAACGCGCGCGACGGCGCGACCGGGCTCGTCGTGCCGGGCTACCGCGCGCGCGTCGTCGACGACGCCGGTCGCGAGGTGCCGCGCGGAACGATCGGCCGTCTCGCCGTGCAGGGCCCGACCGGCTGCCGCTACCTCGACGACCCGCGCCAGGCCGACTACGTGCAGGGCGGCTGGAACTACACCGGCGACGCCTACGTGCAGGACGCCGACGGCTACTTCGTCTACCAGTCGCGCACCGACGACATGATCATCTCGGCCGGCTACAACATCGCCGCGGTCGAAGTCGAGGACGCGCTGCTGCGCCACGAAGCGGTCGCCGAGTGCGCGGTCATCGGCGCGCCCGACGAAGAGCGCGGCCAGATCGTGAAGGCGTTCGTCGTGCTGAAGGGCGGCCACGCGGCGGGAGATGCGACCGTCAAGGCGCTGCAGGAGTTCGTGAAGGCGACCGTCGCGCCGTACAAGTACCCGCGCGCGGTCGAGTTCAGAGATTCGCTGCCGCGCACCGAGACGGGAAAGCTGCAGCGCTTCCGCTTGCGCGGATAGCGCCGCGCTTCCGCTTGCGCGGATAGCGCCGCGCGCCGTCCTCCATCAGGACGTTCCGCCGGGACGAAGCCGTTGCTCCAGCAGCTGGAGCGGCGCCTTGAAGTACGGGCTGACGTTCGGCTGGACGTTGAACGCCTCGCGCGCCTGTACCGCCAGCGTCTCGGCACGCGAACGCTGGCCGGCGAGCAGCGCGCACAGCCCGGTGACCGCCCTGGCGCGGGCGAGCGACGGATCGGCGGCGTAGACGAGTGGCTCCTGAGCGCCGATCGCCCGTTCCAGCCGCGGCAGACCCTCGGCGCGGCGGCCCAGCGCACAAAGCACCTCGCCGCGCAGCACGACGTCCTCGAACATCATTCCCGGATGATCCCGTTCTTCCGGAGGAAGCAGCTTCACGGCCGCCGCCGGATCGCCGCGGTCCAGCTTGACCGCCGCGAGCGCTCTCGGGATGAGGTCTTCGTAGCCAGAGGACCCCACGCCGCCTCCTTTGAGCTGCTCGAACTGCGGCGCGGAAGCCAACGTCTTCTCCGCCTCGTCGAAGCGCTTCTGCATGCGCAGGTTCGTTGCGGACAGGACGTAGTCGGCGGCTGCAAACGGATGCGTTCCCCAACCCTGCTGCTTGCGAAGCTCGATGACGTCGTGCAGGTGCTTCGCCGCATCGTCGTGGCGACCCAGGTGCATCGCGACGATGGCCTGCGACGATGCCAGGCGCCAGCGCTCGTCGAGCGACTCCGCTCGCGCCGACAGGACGGCAAAGCTGCTCTCGCCGAGAGGCGCGGCGCGAGCGAAATCTCCCCATCCCACGTACACCTTGCTCAGCGCCTCGTCCAGCTGCGCCGTGATCCTCGCGGGGACGATCGGCCCGCGCGCCGCGACCGCCGCGCGATTCCGTTCGATCGTGTCGCGCGCCTCCTCGAACGACATCTGGGACGGAACCATTCCCGCGAACATGTGCGCCACCGTGATGCTCTCTTCCAGGGCGGCGCGGATCTCTCCCGCTCCGCCGGTGGCCCGCAGCGCCGCGAGCGCAGCCTGACGATGGGGTTTCGATTCCTCGCCGCGGTCGTTGACGACGAAGAGGTACTCCAGCTGGAGGCGGATGCTGATCGCCGTCGGCGACAGCGGTCCTTCGACCGCGAGCGCGGTGTCGATGGCCGACAGGTAGAGCGGGATGGCTTCGTCGAAACGATTGTCGGAAACCAGCAGCTGGCCGCGCATGGACTTGGCGCGGGCTCCAGGGACGGTGGCGCCGGCGTTGCGAAGGTCGTGCTCCGCGCGATCCAGCAGCGCACGAGCCGCTTGCTTGTCGCCTTGCTTCAGCGACACGCGGGCCGCGAGCACCAGAGCCGCGGGCCGCAGGTCGTCGAACCGCTCCGCCAAGGCGAGTGCGCGGTCGACGCGCACGCGAGCATCGGCGATCCGTCCTTCGGCGTACAACGCCTCGGCGAGCAGCAGCGTCGCCTTCGCCTGCTCGGCATCGCCCGCGTCGATCGCGACCAGCGTCTCGACCTGCCGCGTCGCGTAGTCCGCGGCCTGCGCGTTGGCGCCCATGTCCGCGAAGATCCCGCCGACGACGCCGTAGAGCTCGGCCTGCAGCTGCGGTTGCCCCGGGAACTTGGTCTCGATGAGCTTCGCGCCGCGCTCGAGCAGCAGCTCGGCCGGAAGCTGGCGCACGCCGTTGTTGCCGGCGCTTCCGCGCTCGTTCACCTTGAAGACGTCGACGACGAATTCCTTGACGACGCGCGCGCGCTCGGCGGCATCGCTGGCGCGCTTGGCCTGAACGATCGAGACTCCGGTGCCGCCGACGATCGCCGCGACGATCGTGCTGCCGGCGATGAAGGCGGCGCGATGCCGACGGAACAGCCTCGCGACGCGGTAGCGCACGCTTTCGGGCTGCGCCAGGACGCGCTCGCCCTTCAGATGCCGCTCGACGTCCTGGACGAGCGCGTCCGCAGTGGCGTAGCGCTGCTGCGGGTCCGGCCGCAGCGCGTGGCAGACGATCGCATCGAGCTCTCCGCGCAGTGCGTTGCGGGTCGCCCGGTCGGCGACCCGGCTGCTGGGCAACGGCACTTCGCCTTCGAGAATGGCGCTCTCGAGCGCGCCGAGCGTCTTCGCCGCGATCTCCGCGTACGGACGGGTGCCGCTCAGCAGCTCGTAGAGCAGGACGCCGAGCGAATAGACGTCCGATGCGACGGTGATCGTCTCGCCCTTGATCTGCTCCGGAGAAGCGTAGTGCGGCGTCAGGACGCGGCCTTGCTCCTGGGTGAGGTTGCCGGCGGGGGAGCGGTCGTCGAGCAGCTTGGCGATGCCGAAGTCGAGCAGGTGCGCCTGGCCGTCGGCGGTCACGAGAACGTTCGATGGCTTGAGGTCGCGATGGACGACGAGGCGGCCATGCGCATACGAGACCGCGCGCGCGATCTGCAGGAAGAGGCGCAGGCGCTCCGGGATCGAGAGCACCTTGTCCCGGCACCATTGATCGAGCGGGACGCCGTCGACGTACTCGAGCGCGAGGAACGGCCGTCCGTGATCGTCGATCCCGGCGTCGTAGAGACGAGCGATGTTCGGATGCTCGAGCAGGGCGCCGATGTCGCGCTCTCTCGCCATCCGCTCGGCGAGGCCCGCACCCCACGCCAGCCGCGGCAGCTTCAGCGCGACGTTGCGCTTGAGGCTGCCGTCGATGCGCTCGGCGAGCCAGACCGTGCCCATGCCGCCGCGGCCGATCTCGCGGATCAGGCGATAAGGGCCGACGCGGTCGCCGGTGTCGGCCACCGAAACGTCGGTCTGCAAACTCGCCGCAGACTGCATGAACTCGGTCGCCGCGGTGCGCGCGCCGAGCACCTGCCGCAATTGCGCTGCCAGGTGCGCGTGTTCGGCGGGAAGCGCGTCGAGCCACGCTTCGAGCCCGCCGGACGGCAGCTCCATCGCCTCGTCGAGCAGACGACTGAGGACGACGAGATCTTGGGGACCGATCGGCATGGTCGCTCTCCTCAGGATCGCAGCATGGCCAGCAACATCATCCGCGCCTTGTCCCAGTCGCGGCGCACGGTCCGCTCGGTCAGGCCGAGCGCTTCGGCGATCTCGAGCTCGGTGTAGCCACCGAAGTAACGCATCTCGACGACCTGTGCGAGGCGCGGCTCGACCGCCTGGAGGTCGTCGAGCGCTGCATGCACGTCGAGCAGTTGCTGTTCGCCCGCCGGCAGGCTCTCGGCGATCGCCGTGTCGAGGGTCAGCTCGGTCGCATCGCCGCCGCGGCGCTCGGCCCGACGTTCGCGGACGGAGTCGACGATGACCGACCGCATCACCCGCGAGGCGTAGCCGAAGAACGCTCGCCGGTCGTCCTGGCGCAACTGGCCGCTGTTCACGAACTTCAGGTACGACTCGTGGACCAGCGCCGTCGTGTCGAGGACGACGTTGCGCCCGCCGTCGCGCAGCCGCGAGCGGGCAAGCCTTCGCAGCTCGTCGTAGGCGGTGGCGAAGAGCCGCTCGCGGGCGCCGTCTTCGCCGGAGTTCACGCGCTGGATGAGCTCGGTCAGGCTTTCCATCGTCGGACGGGGTCGTCGTGGCCGTGGATTCGATCCGACCGTGGCGAGCGGCGCAAGGGCTCTCTCCTCGACGGCTGGTCGGGTGAGTGGCGCGAGAAGGCCGCCGATCACACGCACAGCCGCCGCTCGGCGACGCATGGCCGGGTCCGGATCTGCACGCGCGGGCCCAGCGCGGGTCCGTCGTCGGACTCCATCCGTCGGTCGACGGTCTGGGTCATGGCCAGTCGGCGCGTTGCGCCCGCTGGCGCAGCGACGACCTGCTCGATCGCTCGCGCGGTCACGACCGCGATCCCGGGGTCTGCGTACAGGGTGAGGACCGCGCCGAGCGTCGTCGCGCTGACGACCACTGCGGCGACCGCGGCAGCCGCTCGTGCCTTCAGCGACGGACGGTCAAAGGCCTGGCGAGCGTGGGCCGTCGCGAGGGCCTCGTCCATGCGCGAGGAAGAGGCCTGTGTTCGCCGGACTCGGTCGGTGTGCATGGCAGTTCCCAGGTGGTCGGTGGGTCAGGAGCGGCGCCCGCCATCTCCCTCCTCCATCCAGACGCAGCCCCGGCAAGGAACCGGACATCGCTCCGCAACGGCCTCGCAGGCGCGAGCGCGGCATCCCCGATGATCGGCGGATGCGCGCTTCGCACCATTCGGCGACCGACGCCGCGCTCTTCGCGACGCTCTGCCTCGTCTGGGGCCTGACGTGGTGGCCGACCAAGGTCGGCGCCGCGCACGTGCCGCCGATCCTGCTCGCCGCGGCGCGTTTCACGGTCGCCGGCGCGCTGATGCTCGCGTGGGCCGGGCGCGACGCGCTCGCCGTGCCGCGGGCGGCGTGGCCGCGGCTGGTCGCGACCGCGCTCCTCGTCAACACCGGCAACTACGCGCTCCTCTTCTGGGGCATCGCGCACGCGCCCACCGGCCTCGCGGCGATCGTCAACTTCGCGACGATCCCGGTCTTCTCGCTCGTCGCCAGCCGCTGGCTCGAAGGCGAGCCGATCGGCGCGCGGCAGGTCGGCGCGATCGCGCTCGGCGCGCTCGGCCTCGCGCTGCTCTTCTCGACGCGCGCACGCAGCGGCGCAGCGACCGCGAACGGCGCCGAGGTCGCCGGCCTCGCCGCGGTCGCGTTCGGCACGCTCCTCTACTGCGTCGGCGCAGTGCTGTCGCGGCCGATCGCGGCGACGCTGCCGGTCGTCTCGCTCGCCGGCTGGCAGACGCTCGTCGGCGGCTTGGGCCTCGCCGCGCTGGCGCTCGCGCTCGAGCCCGTCGGCGCAGAGCAGCTGCGCGAGCTCGTGCGCTGGCCGACGCTGCCGGCGCTCGCGTTCCTCGTCGCCGCCGGCTCGCTCGCCGGCTTCACGATCTACCTGCGGCTGCTGCGCGACTGGGGGGCGTTTCGCGCCGGGCTGTACGCATTCGTCAGCCCGGCGATCGCGGTCGCGGTCGGAGTCGCCGTCCTCGGCGAGCGCTTCGGCTGGAGCGAAACCGTCGGCGGCGTGCTGATGTTCGGCGCCGCGGCGGTCGCGCTCGCGAGACCGACGACATCGCCAGCGCGCTGACGCACGCGCGCGACGACGTCGTCGATGCGATGCGTGCAGCATGTCCCGCGCGCGCGGTTTTGTTCGCGCGCGTGCTGTGCAGCGACGTCGTCTGCACGTATCGTCGCTGCATGAACCGCTCTCCCGATTCCGTCCTGCAGCAGCCCGACGAAGGCCCGAGCCTCCTGTCGCGCATCGCCATCGCGTTCGCACTCGTCACTGCAGGAGTCGGCGTCGCCGTCCTGATGGCGGCGGGCTAGCGCGCTTCGCCGCGCCGGCCGCGCGGCTCGTCGAATCCCCGTGATCGAATGCACGCGCCGAGCGCGCGGCGCTCGCTCACGGGCGCTTGTCCGACAACGCGTGGCGACGGCGGCGGACGCGACGCGCCGCCGACGCTCGCTACCGTCGACGCCATCGCTCCCACTCTTGCCACGTCGATGCTTCGCTACTACATGACGCCGGAGACCCGGCAATCGCTGATCGAAGAGTCGAACCGCCAGATCGCGATGCGCGCGATCGCGAGCGCCGCACGCGGCCGCCGCGTCGCTGCCGCCGCGACGTCGCGGTTCGCGGCCGACGCCGCGCCGGCTGACGCCGTCGACAGCGACTGGGCCGAGACGGTCTCCGAGAGCGCGTTCGCCAGGCTCGTCGCCGACCTCGAAGCGACTTCACGCGCGCCGGCGCGCGAGCTCGCCGACGACTGAGCCGATCGCGCGCCAGAATGGCGCCATGCTGAGGATCTGGGGCCGGATCAGCTCGATCAACGTCCGCAAGGTCGTCTGGTGCGCGCAGGAGCTCGGGCTCGCATTCGAGCGCATCGACGCCGGCCGCGACTTCGGCATCGTGCAGACTCCCGAGTACCGCGCGCTCAATCCGAATTCGCTGGTGCCGACGATCGAGGACGAGCTCGACGGCGAGCGCGTCGTCCTCTGGGAATCGAACGTCGTCGTCCGCTACCTGTGCGCGCGCCACGCGTCGGGGACGCTCTATCCCGGGAAGCTCGCGGCGCGCTTCGACGCCGAGCGCTGGATGGACTGGCAGCAGACGACGCTCAACCCCGCCGGCCGCGACGCGTTCATGCAGTGGGTGCGGACGCCGCCCGAGCGTCGCGACGCCGCGGCGGCGGCGCGCTCGGTCGCCGCGACCGAGCTGCTGTTCGCCCGCCTCGACGGCCATCTCGCGACGCGCATGCACATGACCGGCGACGCCCTGACGATCGCCGACTTCCCGATCGGCTGCGAGGTCCACCGCTGGTTCGGCCTGCCCGCCGCCGAGTACCGGCGGCCGCGCTGGCCGAACGTCGAGCGCTACTTCGCGATGCTGCGCGCGCGGCCGGCGTCGCGCGGCGTCCTCGACCTCGCGCTCGAGTGAGCCCAGCGGCGCGGCGCCGCGCCGCGCGGGCTCACCAGTTCGCCGAGCGCACGAGCGGCACCCAGTGCCCGTCCTGCTTCTGGTAGACGCCGATCGCGCCGTAGCGCTGCTCGCCGGAGGCGTTGAAGCGCATCGTCGTCGTCACCGGCGCGATCGCGTCGATCGTCTTCAGCTTGGCGCGGACGTCGGCGGGGTCGACCGACTCGGCGCGGCGGATCGTGTCGGCGACCACCCAGACCGCGTCGTACGCGTAGTGCGCCGCCCAGACCGGCTCGGCGTGGTACTTGGCGCGGAACTTCCTCGCGAACTCGGGTCCGCCGGTGAACTCGACGACCTCGGCCGAGCTCGACGTCACGTAGAGGTTCCTGATCGTCGCCGAGGTGACGAGCCGCTGCGTGCGCGCGACGCTGCCGCCGATGACCGGCAGGTCGCCGAGCCCGGCGGCGATCATCTGGTCGAACAGCGGCAGCAGCTGGTTGTCGCGGACGAGCGCGATCAGCACGTCGGGCTTGGCGGCCTTGAGCTGGGCGACGAACGGCCCGAAGGCCGTCGTCTTGTTGTCGACCGCGACGTTCGGCTCGACCTTCTTGCCTGCGTGCGTGAGCGAGGCTGCGGCTCCGGTCGCGAGCGGCTTGCCGTACGCGGTGTCCTCGTACAGGATCGCGACCTTGCCGGCCCTCAGCGTCCCGGCGGCGAAGCTCGCGATCGCCTGCGCCTGCAGGTCGTCGTTGGCGATCAGGCGAAACGCGTTGCCGTTGCCGAGCTTGGTCAGCTCGGTCGCCGACGACGTGAAGAGCTGCGGCACGTTGCCGCTCGCGTAGACCGGCACCGTCACCTCGGTGACGTCGGAGCTGAGATGGCCGATCACCGCGGCGACCTTCTGGTCGACCATCGCGTGCGCGACCTTCTTGGCCTCCTCCTTGTCGGCCTTGTCGTCCATCGCGACGATCTCGAACTTGACCTGCTTGCCGCCGACCTTGAAGTTCGACGCGTTGACGTCGGCCGCGGCGAGGAGCGCGCCGTTGACGAGGTCCTGGCCGCGCGCCGCCGACGGGCCCGAGAGCGGCTGCGCGACGCCGATCCTGATCGTGTCGGGAACGTGCGGGCCGCAGGCAGTGACGAGCGAGCCGGCGACGAGCGCGACGAGCGAGGTCGCGACGAGGCGAGAGCGAGGAGAGCCCATGTTCTTTTCTCCCTCAGGGGCAGCGCCGAACTATGCCTCGTGTGCGGGGTCGGGCCGCGGCAGTCTTTCACGGCGCGGCGGCGTTCGTGGCCGTTCGGCGCGCCGCGGGCCGGCGGCGCTACCGGTGGCGCGCGTCGCAGTAACGTCGCGGTAACGCCGGCAGCGCTACAACGGCGTGGCCGCCGGCCGCACTCGGCCGGGGGCGAACGTCGAGGAGGCCGCATGTCCGCCACGCCCGTCGTCAGGATCGCCGCCGCGTCGCTGCTCGCGCTCGCGACCTTCGCCGCAGCGGCGCAGAGCCGGCCGCCGACGACCGAGCAGCTCGGCAAGGACCCGGGCGCGATCCGCCAGGAAGCCGAGCAGCAGCGCTCGCGCGACCTGCAGCAACAGCAGCAGCAGAGCCAGCAGCAGGCCGACCAGCAGTACAACGACGCGGTGCGCCGCAACCAGCAGCGCGCCAACGCCGACATGGCGCAGGGTGAAGCGGTGCGGCGAAGCTGGGCGCAAAAGCCCCCGCTCGCGCCCGACCACAACCCGCTGCTCGGCCGCTGGGAGTCGCACGGCCCCGGCCAGCGCGGCAACGCCGCCGGCGTCTCGCCCGAGATGGCGCAGCTCGCGAACGCGCTGCTCGGCGGCATCACCGGCGGCATGTGCGACTCGATGCTCGGCAAGGGCACCGTCGAGTTCCGTCCGAACGGCGTCGTCGCGATCGGCAAGGACGGCCGCGAGCACGCGATGTACCGCGCCGAATACCGCGGCGGCGGCTCGCGCGTCGTCGTCCTGCCGCAGGGCGGCACGACGTTCACGCACATGATCATCGACTTCAGCGGCAACGACCGCGCGACGGTCTACGCGGTCGGCTGTGCGCTGACGCGCGCCGGCGCCGCGACCGCGAAGGCCGCTGCCGCCGAGACGTCGCTCGCCGCGGCGAACGGCGGCGGCGCGCAGCAGCACCAGTGGACGCTCCTCGGCACGTCGTCGGCGAACGGCGGCATGGACGTCTACGTCGCGGTCGCGTCGATCCGCAGGTCGGGCGACCTCGCGCGCATGCTCGACCTGATCGACTTCAAGACGCGGCAGACGTTCGAGGGCAAGGCGTTCCAGTCGGCGCGCAACGAGCTCGAGTTCGACTGCGCGAAGCCGCGCCAGCGCATGCTCGGCTCGACCGGGTTCTCGGGCCACATGGCGACCGGCAGCGTCGTCGCGTCGAGCGCCGGCAACGGGCCATGGCAGGCGGTCGGGACGAGCGGCCCGAGCTTCGAGCACTGGCAGGTCGCGTGCAAGCGGCGCTAGCGGCGCCACACGTTCAGCGCAGCGCTAGCCGACGACTTCGGCGACGAGAAGGATCGACTGCGGAATGCTGAGCCCGAGCGCGTTCGCCGTCTTCATGTTGATCAGCAGCTCGAAGCGGCTCGGCTGCTCGACCGCGAGCTCTCCGGGCTTCGCGCCTTTCAGGATCTGGTCGACGTAGCGCGCCGTGAGCTGCGGATACTGGTTGGCGGGGGCGTAGGCGATCAGGGCACCTGCCGGCATGACCTCACGCCTTCCCACGACGGCTAGAGGGAACCGGTGGCGTTGCGCGAATTCGCCGATGGCTGCCCGGTTCGAGACGATCAGGGGCTCCGGAATCGACAGGATCGATTCGGTCCGCTCGCGCAGGATCGCGTCGAAGCCTGGCGCGAAATCGGCCGGACTCGACACCTCGACGATCTGAGGGCGCAATCCGAGGGCTGGCGCGTCGACGCGAATGAATCCGAGCAGCGGACGCGCAGCCACGTTGGTCGGATTGACGAAGAAGGCGACGCTTTGCAGCCGCGGAGCGGCTTCCTTGAGGAGCTGCAGGAGCTTGCGGATCGACTCGTCGGCCAGGAACGTCGAGCCGGTGACGTTGGCGCCCGGGTGTCGCAGGCTCGGGACGAGGCCGTTCTCCACGGGATTGCCCACTCCGGCCATGACCACGGGGACCGTCTGGCTCGCCTGCATCGCCGCACGCGTCGCGGGCGTGCTGAGCACGACGATGACGTCGGGGGCCTCGCCGAGCAGGTCCGCTGCCAGCGCCGGCAAGCGTTCGTTGATGCCGTCCGCCGCGCGCGGCTCGAGGATCGTGATGTTCCTGCCTTCGAACCATCCGAGCTTCTCGAGCTCCTGGCGCAGCAGGTTCAAGTTGCTGTCCATATCGGCACGCGCAAAGCCGCTCAGCACTCCGATGCGACGCAGCCTGGATTGGCCACGGGCACCCGGCACGACCAGCGAAACCGCGACCGCGCCGGCGGCCGCGGCGAGAAATCTTCGGCGTCGAGACGGGACCGTCATGGATTGCTCCGGTCGCGTGCTGGAAGCGTGCGGACCCGTGTGGGTTGCGCCGACGACATTGTGCGACGCCGCAGCGGAGCGCTAGTGGGCGAGCGATCGCGCCTTCGCGACGTCCCGGGTCATGACGACGAGATCGTTCTTTCGCCCGTCGCGGCCGATCACGAAGTCGCGCAGGAGCGCCTCGCGCCTGAACCCGTGCCGCTCGACCAGCGCGATCGCCTGCCGCTGGTCCGCCGTCATCTGCGCAACGATCTTGTCGACGCCGAGATCCGATGCGATCGCGAAGATCTCCTTGCCGAGCAGTCCGCCGAGCCCGCAGCCGCGGTACGCCGGCCCGACCTGGATGCGCAGCTCGCCGAGGTGGCGTTGCCAGCTGACCTGGTCGTTGTGCACGCTCGCGTAGCCGACGACTTCGCCGTCGGCGTCGGCGAGAACGGTGACCGTCCGGCCCGCCTTGATGTTCTGGGCCCAGTCGATCACGACCATCAGCCGGGTGATGTCGACGCGGAGGAACTGCAGGTCGTCCTTCGGCAGCGAGCTCGCGAAGGCATGCAGGCGGTAGACGTCGGTCCCGGGTGCCATCAGCCGCAGCCGGACCTGCCTGCCGTCGGACAGCGTCCTGGTGAGCGGATACGAGCGCTCGACGTGCCTGGGCTCGGCTTGCAGCGCGTTCATCGCTCCTCCGTGCGTGGTGCCGAATGCGCCGACCGCGAAGCCAGCTGCAGACGATGCCGGAACTGTGCGCGCCGCCCGCGTCGAAGCGGCGCCGCCGGTCGGCAGTCGGTTGATTTGGCGCAAACCGGGGTCTCTGCGCGCAGTGCTACAAGCGACGGGCAAGGCGCGGTGACGCCGGACAAGAGTGCCGTTCCGCACCGCGAAGGAGCACGCGATGGACGACCCGGCCAAGGGCAGGCTGAAGCGGCTGCTGAACAAGATCGGCGAGCGCGCCATTCGGGAGGTTCCTCCCGAGCTGTACGCGTGCGAGATCTGCAGGCGGACGGAGTGTCTCCACGACGAATGGATCGTGTGCGAGAACCGGATCGCGCACGCCAGGTGTCTCGCGGAGCACGAGGCCGCATCGCGGACCTGACTCGATCGACTCGCCGGCCTTCATTCCTGCGGCCCGGGTGGTGATGTGGCTGCGGCGGACATCGCGCGCCGCAGCGCGTCGACCGCCGAATCGGGACTGGTGAGCACGGGCACGGCGACGACCGACGCGGCCGCGGGCCGCGCACGCGCCATCGAGAACTGCGCGAGCAGCACGACGTCGACCGACGACGCGAGCGAGCGTGCGGCGTCGGCGACCTTGCGGTCGTGCGCGGCGGCGTCGCCGCGCCCGAGCGCCGCCATCGCATCGGGCGCGAAGACCGGCGTGACCGCGATCGAGACGCCGCGCTCGCGCGCGAGCGTTCGCAGCTCGTCGCCGATCGAGCCGAGCGAAGGCTCGAACGTGGCGACGAGGCCGATCCGGCTGCCGATCGCGAGCGCTTCTTCGAGCATCGCTTCGTTGGGCTTGAGCGTCGGCAGCGGCACCGCACGGCGCGCCGCCTCGATCTCGGCGCCGAACGCCGAGCACGTGTAGAGGATCCCGTCGGCGCCGGCCATCTGCGCGTAGCGCGAGAGCGCGACGAAGCGTGCCGCCATCGACGCCGCGCCCGCCGGTGCGTGCACGCGGTCGGCCGAGAGCGCCTCTTCGAGCAGATGGAAGCGCCCGGCCTCGGGCCAGCGCGCCGCGAACGCCTCCTCGATCGGCGCCATCGAGAGGCGCGTCGCGTGGATGAGCGCGATGCGCGGCGCGGGAGCAGTGCTCACGGATTCGCTCTCATCGGCAAGCGGGTGTCGACGTCGAATGTGGTCTTCATGGGGTCGGCGTATGGGTATACCGCAAGGGTCCACGGCAAGCGCACCGATCATCGCATCATTTGATGCCCAGAATGATGTAAGCTGGAACTCCGCCGAACCGAACCGCCATGCGAACGACCATCACCCTCGACGACGAACTGCTCGCCCGTGCCCGCGACGTCACCGGCGTCGAGGAGCGGAGCACGCTCATCCACGACGGCTTGCGCGCGCTGATCGAGCGCGAGGCGGCACGGCGGTTGGCCGCCCTCGGGGGCAGCGCACCCGGTGCGTCGGCGCCGCCGCGGCGGCGGCCGCCAGCGGGTCGGCAGCCCAAGCGCGCGCGTTCGACGTGATCCTGGTCGACACGTCGGTGTGGGTCGACCACCTGCGCCGCGCCGACCGCTCGCTCGCCGAAGCGCTCGCGGCCGGGCTCGTGCTCGTGCACCCGTTCGTCATCGGTGAGCTGGCGTGCGGCGTCCTGCCCGGTCGCGCCGAGGTCCTCCACCTCCTGCACGAGCTCCCGTTCGCCGCCGTCGCTTCGCCGGCGGAGGCGCTCGGCTTCATCGACCGGCACGCGCTCGCCGGCCGCGGGGTCGGCTATGTCGACGTCCACCTGCTCGCTTCGGCGCGGATCACCCGCCGCACCGTGCTGTGGACGAGGGACCGCCGGCTCGCCGCGATCGCCGGAGAGCTCGGCGTCGGCCATGCCGCGGCGCTCTCGGACCCGCCGTCCTGACAGCCATCCTCCGGCGGTCGCGCCGAGACGCGTGACGCCCACGCTACAGTGGCCACGCCCCGTCGCCCGGCCGGAAGGAGCTTGCGAATGCACCGACGTCTCGCCCGCATGACCGCGCCCGTGCTCGCGGCGCTCAGCCTGTGCATCGCGATCCCGCTCGCATGCGCGCAGAGCACGGCAGCGGCCTGGCCCGAACGCCCGATCCGCATCGTCCTGCCGTTCCCGCCCGGAGGCCCGAGCGACATCGCCGCGCGCCTCGCCGCCGACAAGATGCAGCCGGTGCTGAAGCAGCCGATCGTCATCGAGAGCAAGCCCGGCGCCGGCGGCAACGTCGGCACCGCCGAGGCCGCGCGCGCCGCAGCCGACGGCTATACGTGGCTCTTCGGACCCGACACGCTCGTCACCGTCAACCCGCACGTCTACAAGCAGCTGCCGTTCAAGGTCGACGACCTCGTGCCCGTCACGATCGCGACGCGGTTCAGCCAGACGCTCGTCTGCAATCCCGCGCTCGGCGTGAAGACGGTCGCCGAGCTCGCGGCGAAGGCGAAGGCACAGCCGCTCAGCTACGCGTCGGGAGGCGTCGGCGTTCCCGGCCACCTCGCGATGGAGCTGCTGCAATCGATGGCGGGCTTCCAGATGAACCACGTGCCGTACAAGGGGCCGGCGCCGGCGACGCAGGACGTCCTCGGCAACCAGGTCTCGTGCGGGCTGCTCGCGGGGCCGACGGTGCTGCCGCACGTGCGCGCCGGCAAGCTCGTCGCGCTCGGCGTCTCCGGCAGCAACCGCTCGCCGACGTTGCCCGACGTGCCGACGCTCGCCGAGGCCGGCGTCGCCGGCTACCAGGCCGACTTCACGCTCGTGATGTGGGCGCCGCGCGGCGTTCCCGAGCCGATCGTCGCGCGCTTTCGCCAGGCGTTCGTCGACGCGCTGCGCGCAGCCGACGTCGCCGAGAAGCTGCGCGCCGGCGACCAGGTCGTCGTCGGCAGCACGCCGGCCGAAGCCGCGGCGACGCTCGCGGCGGATTCGCAGAAGTGGGGTGCGGTGACGCGTCGCATCCGGCTGACGCTCGACTGAAGCTCGCAGGGGCGGACAAGCCATGACCACCGCGCCGCTGCCCGCGCCTTCGCCCGACCTCGTCGCCCGCATCGCGCCGAGCGGGACGCTGCGCGCCGCGATCAACCTGGGCAACGCGGTGCTCGCCGGCCGCGACGCCGCGACCGGCGCGGCGAAGGGAGTCACCGTCGACCTCGCCGGCGAGCTCGCGAGGCGGCTCGGCGTGCCGCTCGAGCTCGTCGTCGTCGACGGCGCCGCCAAGTCGGTCGACGCCGTCGTCGGCGACCGCGCCGACGTCGGCTTCTTCGCGATCGACCCGCAGCGCGGCGCCGAGATCGCGTTCACGCCGCCGTACGTGCTGATCGAAGGCTGCTACCTCGTGCGCGCCGACTCGCCGCTGCACGCCAACGAGGAGGTCGACCGCGCCGGCCACGTCGTCGTCGTCGGCCAGGGCAGCGCCTACGACCTGCACCTGACGCGCGCTCTGCAGCACGCGACGATCGTGCGCGCGCCGACGTCGCAGGCGGTGGTGCAGACGTTTCTCGAGCAGGACGCAGACGTCGCCGCGGGCGTGCGCCAGCAGCTCGAGGCGGACGCGAAGCGGCTCGGCGGCGTGCGCCTGCTCGACGGCCGCTTCATGGTGATCCGCCAGGCGATGGGCATCGCGAAGCGCCGCGGCGACGACGCGGCCCGCTGGCTCGCGGGCTTCGTCGAACGCGCGAAGGCAGAAGGCGCGGTCGCCGCGGCGCTCGCGCGCCACGACGTCGACGGCGCGTCGGTCGCGCCGGCAGAAGCACAGGAGCGCACCGTGCACGAAGGCTCGTGCCATTGCGGCGCCGTCCGCCTGACGCTGCCGTCGACGCCGACCGAGGCGACGCAATGCAACTGCTCGCTCTGTCGCCGGATCGGCGGCCCCTGGGTCTACTTCGAATTCGGCACCGTCCGCATCACGGGGCATCCCGAGAACACGGCCGCGTACGTGCAGGGCGACCGGACGCTGCGCACGATCCGCTGCCGCACGTGCGGCTGCGTCACGCACTGGGAGCCGCTGCCGCCGACGCCGGGCGCGCGCCACGGCGTCCACCTCGGCAACTTCGATCCGGCGCTGATCGCCTCGGTGCGCGTGCGCAGGTTCGACGGCGCGGACACGTGGCGCTACCTCGACGACGAGCCGCCGCCGCCGGTCACGGCGCCGGATGCGCCGCGATGAAGTCGAGCAGCCCCTGGTACTTCGGCGACGCCGCCGGGTCCTGCGTCACGGTCTCCAGCGCGCCCCAGAGCCCCCACTTCGACCAGCCGCCGATGTCGTTGTACTGGTTCATCGTGTCGCCGCCCGCGGCGACCCACTGCGCGTAGTACTCGTTCATCACCGCGCGCATGCGCGGGTTGCGGTGCGCGGCGGAGAAGAGCGCCGTCATCGCGTCGATCTTGTCGGCCGGGAAGTACGAGCTGCTGTCGCCCGGACCGCTCTCGTACGCCTTCAGCTTCAGCTTGTACGTGGCGGCGAGCGCGGCGTTGCTGGTCATCGCCGCCTTCACCGGGCCGCGGATGTCCTGCAGCATCTGGTCGACGACCTGGTCGCTCGTCAGGCCGAGCGTCGTCGCGACGTTCGCCGGGTCGCCCGCCGCGGCGGCGTTGAAGTAGGGCGCGATCGCCATCACGTCGGCGTTGGCCGCGGTGTCCTGGTACGCGAGCGCGTGGCTGAGGAAGTTGTCCCACACCGCCTGCCCGGCGAGCACGCGGACGATGCGGCCGCGGTCGGCGCCCCACGCGTCCTGCACGACCTTGAAGACCTGCACCGCGCGCACGGCGTAGAAGATCGCCGGCTGGCCGAACGGGCTCTCGAGCCCGAGCGCCTGCGAGCGCGCGTTCGCCCACTGGCCTTGCGCGAAGCCCGTGTTCCAGACCTCGTTCGAGTACTCGATGTGCGGCCGCAGCCCCGGGTCGAGCCGATCGTGCACGAG
>DASSRF010000047.1:0-8162 GCA_035701945.1 Caldimonas sp.
GGCACGCGCTCGGCATGCGCACCGCGCGGGAGAACATCGCCGACCTCTGCGACGCCGGCAGCTTCGTCGAGTACGGCGGGCTCGCGTACGCGGCGCAGCGGCGCCGCCGCGAGCTCGACGACCTGCTCCGCAACACGCCTGCCGACGGCATGGTGACCGGGATCGGCACCGTCAACGCGGCGACCTTCGGCGCCGAGCGCGCGCGCACCGTCGTGATGGCGTACGACGCGACGGTGCTCGCCGGCACGCAGGGCATGCGGAACCACCAGAAGACCGACCGGCTGCTCGCGATCGCGCACGCGCAGCGGCTGCCGGTCGTGCTGTTCGCCGAAGGCGGCGGCGGGCGACCGGGCGACGTCGACGTTCCCGTCGTCGCCGGCCTGCACGTGCCGACGTTCGCGAGCTTCGCCCGGCTGAGCGGCCGCGTTCCGATCGTCGCGGTCGTCGCCGGTCGCTGCTTCGCGGGCAACGCGGCGCTCGTCGGCTGCTCGGACGTCGTCGTCGCGACGCGCGGCAGCTCGATCGGCATGGGCGGGCCGGCGATGGTCGAAGGCGGCGGCCTCGGCGTCTTCCGGCCCGAGGAGATTGGGCCGAGCGACGTGCAATCGCGCTCGGGAGTGATCGACGTCCTCGTCGCCGACGAGGCCGAGGCGGTCGACGTCGCGCGCCGCTATCTCGCGTTCTTCCAGGGCCGCACCGATCCTCCTGCGGAGGACGACGCGACGGCGCTGCGCGATCTCCTGCCCGAGAACCGCCTGCGCTCGTACGACGTCCGCGCGATCGTCGCCGCGGTCGCCGACGCGGGATCGACGCTCGAGCTGCGCGCCGGCTTCGGCTTCGGAATCGTCACCGCGCTCGCGCGCGTCGGCGGCCGCGCAGTCGGCATCCTCGCCAACAACCCGATGCACCTCGGCGGCGCGATCGACGCCGACGCCGCCGACAAGGCGGCACGCTTCCTGCAGCTGTGCGACGGGCACGGCCTTCCCGTCGTCTCGCTGATCGACACGCCCGGGTTCATGGTCGGCCCCGAGATCGAGACCAGGGCGCAGGTGCGCCACGTCAGCCGCATGTTCGTCGTCGGCGCGCAGCTGCGCGTCCCGGTCGCCGTGGTCGTGCTGCGCAAGGCGTACGGCCTCGGCGCGATGGCGATGGCCGCGGGCGGCATGCACGCGCCGGTCGCGACGGTCGCGTGGCCGAGCGGCGAGTTCGGCGCGATGGGACTCGAGGGCGCGGTCGAGCTCGGCTACCGCAAGGAGCTCGCCGCGGCGGCCGAGGGCAGCGAGCGCGAAGCGCTGCGCGCGCGCCTCGTCGCCGAGCAGTACGCGAAAGGCAAGGCGATCGAGATGGCCGCGACGCTCGAGATCGACGCCGTCATCGATCCCGCCGAGACGCGGCGCTGGCTCGCTGCGACGCTCGAGGCGGCCAGGCCGACGTCGGGCAGCGGCCGCTTCATCGATCCTTGGTAGGGGCGTCGGGCCAGTAGAGCGCCTGCAGCGCCGGCTGCGCCGCCTCGACGCCGAGCGCGATGTCGTCGGCGGGGTCGCACGTTGCTGGCTGGTGCGCAGCGCGCACCCACCGCTTCACGTCCTCGACCCACTCCTCGTCCGTCGCCATCTCGCCCTCCTGCGCGTCGCACGGCCCGCGTCACTCTGTCGCGACCGCGAAGCTGGCTCCATCGGCAGACGCTGCGATCGCGAGTAGGAGCTCGCCTACCGATGCGAAGACTCGGCGCGCTTCGTGACGCAGCGATGGCAGGTCGGTTGCATCCGACATCGTGTTGCGTCGCCGACCCACACCTGGTGGCACGCGCGCGTGCCAACCTCGTTGCGTCCGTGCGCTGCACCGGGCGCGCAGGAGCCCCGCCATGTCCTCGATCACACCTTCCTTTCCTCGTTTGCGCGCCGGATCACGCTGGTTCGTCGCAGTCGCTGCGGTTGCCGCGCTCTCGGCTGCAGCATTGACCGCATGCAGCCGGGGTGACATTCCTGCCGCTCCGGCGGCAACGGCGCCGGGTGATGAAGCACGTTCGGGAACGCCGGTTCCGCCGGCGCCGCCCGCAGCGCTCGCGCCGGCGCCCGCGGTCGCACCACCACCGCCGGCGACGATGCCGCCCGCGGTGCCGCAGGTCGCCGCCGCACCGGCGCCGCAGCCGTCGGGCTATGCTGCGACTCCGCAGCCCGTGCCGCCCGCGACCGCCGATGACCTCGCACGACCCGAGCCCGCGCCGGCGCCGACGCGCAATGCGCGCGTCGCGCATCGCACGGCCGCGCCGTCGACGCTCGGCTCGATCGATCGCATCGAGCCGATCACGCAGCGCCCGCAGGGCAACGGCACGGGTGCCGTCATCGGCGGCGTCGCCGGCGCCGTCATCGGCAACCAGTTCGGCCATGGCCTCGGCCGCGCCGCGATGACCGGCCTCGGCGCAGCCGGCGGCGCGGTCGCCGGCAACAACGTCGAGCGCAACGTCCGCAAGACCGTGGTCGGCTACCGCATCCACGTCCGTCTCGACGACGGCAGCACGCGCACGTTCGAGCGCAGCCACGTCGGCGACTTCCACGTCGGCGACCGCGTGCGCGTCGGTCGCGACGGCCTGCACCGCACCTGAAGCCCGTGCAGCCGACGCGCCGCGGCAGCATTCGCACGGGCGTCGGCGGCTGGGTCTACGAGCCCTGGCGCGACAACTTCTATCCGCCGGGGCTCGCGCACGCCAAGGAGCTCGCGTATCTCGCCGAGCGCGTCACCGCGATCGAGATCAACGCGACCTTCTATCGCAACCAGACCGCGGCGAGCTTCGCCAAGTGGCGCGACGCGACTCCGGACGGCTTCGTCTTCTCGGTGAAGGCGACGCGCTACGCGACCAACCGCCGCGTCCTCGCCGAGGCCGGCGAGTCGATCGAGCGCTTCTTCGCGAGCGGCATCGCCGAGCTCGGCACGAAGCTCGGGCCGATCGTCTGGCAGCTCGCGCCGACGAAGACCTTCGACGCCGGCGACATCGACGCCTTTCTCGGCCTGCTGCCGCGGCGGCTCGGCGCCTTGCCGTTGCGCCATGCGCTCGAGGTCCGCCACGCGAGCTTTCGCACCGCCGAGTACGTCGAGATCGCGCGCCGGCACGGCGTCGCCACGGTGCTCGCCGACACCGACGAGTACCCGTCGTTCGCCGACGAGACCGCGGACTTCGTCTACGGTCGGCTGATGCGCTCGGAAGCCGGGTGTCCGACGGGCTACGCGCCGGAGGCGATCGCGACCTGGGCCGAGCGCGCGCGCACGTGGAGCGAAGGCGGCGTGCCGCACGGCGTGCCGAGGGTGCTGCAGGCACCGTCCCCGTCGAACGACGCGCGCGACGTCTTTCTCTTCTTCATCAGCGGCGCCAAGGAGCGTGCACCCGCTGCCGCCGTCGCGCTGCGGGCCGCGCTCGAGCGGGCGGGTCCGCGCTGAGCGGCGGGCGGGCACGCGAAAAGGCCTCGCACGCCTTGCGGCGGGCGAGGCCTGCGTTCAGGCGCCGTTCGCTAGACGCCTCGGCCCCTGCCGAACAGGAACGTCGCGATCGCGAGGATGATGAAGATCACGAACAGGATCTTGGCGATGCCGGCCGCGCCGGCGGCAATGCCGCCGAAGCCGAACAGCGCCGCGATCAGGGCGATCACGAAAAACACAACGGCATAGTGAAGCATGGTTTGAACTCCTGAAGCGCCGCGGCGCCTTGCAACGATGACGACGTCATCTTCGCCGCGCGAGCTGGCCGGCACGATCAGCCGAACCGCTGACGGGATGTCGGGGCGCAAGGGCAGGCGATGTCGGACCGCTCCGACGCAGCAAGCGCGTGCGTGTCAAACTCGCCGTCTCCTTTCGCTCGCGCCGATGGCCTCCTCGCCCGCATCCGAACCCGCCGCCGCCGGACCCCTTGGCGCCGGCGGCGAGCGGCCGCCGCGGCCCGCCGCGACGATCGTCGTCGTGCGCGACGGCGCGCGCGGCATCGAGGTGCTGCTGTCGCGGCGCGCCGAACGAGGCGACCACAACAGCGGCGCGTGGGTCTTTCCCGGCGGCATCGTCGAGCGCGGCGACGCGCTCGCGCACGATGCGTGCGACGGCCTGAGCGAAGAAGACGCGAGCCGGCGGCTCGGTCTCGCCCGCGGCGGTCTCGACTACTGGGTCGCCGCGATCCGCGAATGCTTCGAGGAATCGGGGCTGCTGTTCGCTCGCGGCAATGGCGATGCGCTCGTCGATCTCGACGGCGACGACGCCGCACGTCTCTCGCCATGGCGGCTCGCGCTGCACCGCTGCGAGAAGACGATCGCCGAGCTCTGCGCCAGCGAGCGCCTGCGCCTCGCGGTCGATCGCCTCGTCTACCTCAGCCACTGGCTGACGCCGCTCGGCCGGCCGAAGCGGTTCGACACGCGCTTCTTCATCGCCGCCGCGCCGCCGGCGCAGACGGCGGCGCACGACGGCACCGAGCTCGTCGAGCAGCTGTGGATCGCGCCGCACGAGGCGCTCGCGCGCAGCGCGTCGCTGAAGCTGCTGACGCCGACGCAGAAGACGCTCGAGACGATCGGGCGCTTCTCGACCGTCGCCGAGGCGATGGCGTGGGCGAGCGCGCCGCGCACCGTTGCGCTCGTGATGCCGCGCGTCGGCAGCGGCCGCGACGGCATGCGCCCGGTGATGCCCGACGAGCCGGCCTGGGCCGAGCTCGGCAGGATCGACCCGGCTGGGCATGGCAGCGAGTCGTACGACATCGTTCCCGACCGCGCGGTGCGGCTCTCCGAGCGCGTCATCCGCGTCAGCGCCGACAACGGCAGCGCGATGACGGGCCCCGGGACGAACACGTACCTCGTCGGCGGGCCCGATGCGGCGCGCTGGTCGGTGATCGATCCGGGGCCGGCGATCGCGGCGCACGTCGACGCGATCGTCGCCGCCGCGCCGGGCCCGATCGACCGCATCCTCGTCACCCACACGCACAAGGACCACTCGCCGGCGACGCTGATGCTGCAGGAGCGGACGAAGGCGACGGTGTTCGGGCTCGCGCCTCGGCACCGCGAGTGGCAGGACGAGACCTTCGCCGCCGACATCACGCTGCACGGCGGCGAGCGGATCGCGGTCGGCCCTTCGACGCATCTCACGGTCGTCCACACGCCGGGCCACGCGAGCAACCACCTCTGCTACCTGCTCGAGGAAGAACGGACGCTCTTCACCGGCGACCACCTGATGCAGATGTCGACCGTCGTCATCAATCCGCCCGACGGCGACATGGCGGCGTACCTCGCGTCGCTGCGGTCGCTCCTCGCGCTCGACCTCGACTGGCTGGCGCCCGGCCACGGCTTCCTGATGGCCGAGCCGAGGAAGGCGATCGAGGCGGTGATCGCGCATCGGCTGCGGCGCGAGCAGAAGGTCGTCGACGCGCTCGCCGAGCTCGGCCCGGCGGCGATCGAGCGGCTGCTCGCGCGCGTCTACGCCGACGTTCCCGAGCGCATGCACCCGGTCGCGCAGCGGTCGCTCAAGGCGCACCTGCTGAAGCTGCGCGACGAAGGGCGGGCGAGCGAGTCGGCGGAAGGCTGGGCGCTGGCGCCGCTGTCGGCCTGAGCGAAGCGAAGGTCTCGATCGCGCAGAGCGTCGACGAGATCCTTCGCTTCGCTCAGGATGACACGCGCAGCGCGGCGATCTCTGCGGCGTCGAATCCCCAGTCGGCGAGCGCTTCGGCGCCGCCGCTGCCGCGCTCCGGCGGCGGCCGCGTCGCCGCGCCGGGGGTGCGCCCGAAGCGCGGCGCCGGCGCCGGCTGCGCGACGCCGTCGATCTTGATCGTGCCGCCGCGCGCCGCGACCTGCGGGTGCGCGCGCGACTCGGCGAACGTCAGCACCGGGGCGACGCAGGCGTCGGCGCCGGCGAACACCGCGGCCCACTCGTCGCGCGTCTTCTCCTTGAAGCGCGCCGCGAGCGTCGCGCGCAGCGAAGGCCACGTCGTGCGGTCGTGCTGCGTCCTGGCGAGCGCCGCGTCGAGGCCGAGCCGCGCGAGCAGCTCGGCGTAGAACCTGGCCTCGATCGCGCCGACCGCGACGTGGCGGCCGTCGCGCGTCTCGTAGGTGTCGTACCACGGCGCGCCGCCGTCGAGGATGTTCGTGCCGCGCTCGTCGCGCCAGATGCCAGACGCGAGGAAGCCCGAGAACATCGCCGCGAGCAGCGCAGCGCCGTCGATCATCGCCGCGTCGACGACCTGGCCGCGGCCGCTCGTTCGCGCTTCGATGACGCCGCACGCGATGCCGAACGCGAGCAGCAGCCCGCCGCCGCCGAAGTCGCCGACGAGGTTGAGCGGCGGCACGGGCGCTTCGCCGGCGCGGCCGATCGCGTGCAGCACGCCCGCGATCGCGATGTAGTCGATGTCGTGGCCGGCGCGGTCGGCGAGCGGACCTTCCTGCCCCCAGCCGGTCATCCGGCCGTAGACGAGCCGCGGGTTGCGCGCGAGGACGACCTCGGGGCCGAGGCCGAGGCGCTCCATGACGCCCGGACGAAAGCCCTCGATCAGCGCGTCGGCCTTGTCGCAGACGCGCAGCGCCGTCGCGATGCCGGCCGGCGTCTTGAGATCGACGACGAGCGAGCGGCGGCCGCGCCGCATGACGTCGAAGCGGCGCCGGTGGCCGATGCCGAGATCGGCGTCGCCGGGACGGTCGAGCAGCAGCACGTCGGCGCCCATGTCGGCGAGCATCATTCCGGCGAACGGGCCGGGGCCGATCGCCTCGAACTCGACGACGCGAAGACCGGAAAGCGGACCCATGGCCGCTACATGTTCCTCCGGTACTGCCCGCCGACCTCGAACAGCGCGTCGGTGATCTGGCCGAGCGAGCAGACGCGCACCGCGTCCATCAGCACCGCGAACACGTTGCCGTTGGCGATCACCGTGTCCTGCAGGCGCTTGAGCATCGCCGGCGCCTTGGCGGCGTGGCGGGCGTGGAAGTCGGCGAGGCGCTTGAGCTGGCTCTCCTTCTCTTCCTCGGTCGAGCGCTGCAGCGCGATCGTCTGCGGGACCGGGTCGCCGTGCGGGTTGCGGAACGTGTTGACGCCGACGATCGGGTACTCGCCGGTGTGCTTGAGCATCTCGTAGTGCAGGCTCTCCTCCTGGATCTTGCCGCGCTGGTAGCCGGTCTCCATCGCGCCGAGGACGCCGCCGCGCTCGCTGATCCGCTCGAACTCGGCGAGCACCGCCTCCTCGACGAGCTCGGTCAGCTCGTCGACGACGAAGGCGCCCTGGTTCGGGTTCTCGTTCTTCGCCAGGCCCCACTCGCGGTTGATGATCAGCTGGATCGCCATCGCCCGGCGCACGCTGTCCTCGGTCGGCGTCGTGATCGCCTCGTCGAACGCGTTGGTGTGCAGCGAGTTGCAGTTGTCGTAGATCGCGATCAGCGCCTGCAGCGTCGTGCGGATGTCGTTGAACTGGACCTCCTGCGCGTGCAGCGAGCGGCCGCTCGTCTGGACGTGGTACTTGAGCTTCTGGCTGCGCTCGTTGGCGCCGTAGCGGTCGCGCATCGCGACCGCCCAGATCCGCCGCGCGACGCGGCCCATCACCGTGTACTCGGGGTCCATCCCGTTCGAGAAGAAGAAGCTGAGGTTGGCGGCGAAGGAGTCGATCTCCATGCCGCGCGCCAGGTAGTACTCGACGATCGTGAACCCGTTGGCCAGGGTGAAGGCGAGCTGGGAGATCGGGTTCGCCCCCGCCTCCGCGATGTGGTACCCCGAGATCGACACGCTGTAGAAGTTGCGCACGTCGCGCTCGATGAAGTACTGCTGCACGTCGGCCATCATGCGCAGCGCGAACTCGATGGAGAAGATGCAGGTGTTCTGCCCCTGATCCTCCTTGAGGATGTCGGCCTGCACGGTGCCGCGCACCTGCTTCAGCGTGGCGGCGGCGACCTCCTCGTACTCGGCGTCGGAGAGCAGCGCGCGCACGTCCTCCCAGCGCGCGCCGCGCACGGCGTCGGGCTGCAGGCAGTCGGCGGCGGAGATGTCGAGCTTCCCCTGCTCGCGCAGCCGGCGCCGGCACTGCTGGCGGATGGCGGTGTTGAAGAAGAAGGCGAGGATGGTCGGCGCCGGGCCGTTGATGGTCATCGACACCGACGTGGTGGGGTCACAGAGGTCGAAGCCGGCGTACAGCCGCTCCGCCTCCTCCACCGTGCACACCG
>DASSRF010000048.1:0-6419 GCA_035701945.1 Caldimonas sp.
AGCGCTCGATCGCGCCGACCGTGTACGGCGCGAGCAGCGCGGCGACGAGCTTGAGCGCGACGCGCTCGCCGTCGCCGCGGGCGACGATCGAGCCGAGCAGGACGGCGAAGGCGTCGTCGTCGATCGCGGCGACGACGTCGCTCGCGCGCACTCCGGCGCGCAGGCGCACCGCGATCTTGCGGCGCAGCGCGTCGACGTCGACCGCCTCGGCGCTGTTGCCTGGCCGCAGCCCTTCGATCCGGAACGCCAGCACGGCCATCGGCGACGGCTCGCGCTCGCGCAGCGCGAGCAGCTGGCTGAACTGCTCGACGAGCTGCTGGCGGTGCGGCAGGCCGGTCGTCGTCTCGAACATGTGCACCGCCGGTCGCCGCGCCTCGCGCTGGCGCCGCAGCGCCGCGAAGCGCAGCCGCGTGCAGCCGCTCGCCGACGCCAGCTCGGCGCGCGCGACGACGTCGTCGGCGCCGTGGCGAAGCCAGTCCGCCGCCGCATCGCTGTCCGGATCCGCGACCGCGACGACGAGCGCGACGCGGTCGGCGACGGTCGCGATCCGCGCCGGCGTCGCCGGCGCTGCGACGGCATCGACGACGACGACGTCGAAGCCTTCGCCGCCGGCGAGCCGCGCGAGCGCTTCGCCCCAGCCGGAAACCGTCTCGATCGCGACCGCGGTCGGCGCGTCGCCGAACGTCGCCGCGACGGCGAGGACGCGCAGCGGTGAGTCGCTCATGGCGCCGATCGGTGCTCGCTTCGCATCCGCGGATTCTAGGAATCGGCTCGGTCGTTCGCGCGTCCGCGACACGCACGGCCGAGAACAAGTCGTCGCCGCGGGTCCGTTGGCGAACGACGCGCCGCACACCGCACCGTCGCTCGGCGGTCACACGATGTCCCTAGCCTCATCGATGCTGAGGATGCGCGAAAGCGGGCGTTGCGCGAGACTTCGCGTTGCCGCCCGCGAGAAGCGGCAACGTCGGGAGTTCAGGTGGCAATCAAGCTACTGGGCCACGTGTGGGGAAACGCAGCGACGGCGGGCGCCGCCGATCGCCGCCCCGGCAACGACTGGGTCGTCGAAATGCGCGAGCCTTCGCGCTGGAATCCGTCCGCAGTGCGCGACGCGGTGACGCCCAAGACCGGCAAGGCCGTTGCTCCGGAGCCGGTGTGGGCCGAGACGCAACCCTGGTGGCACGACTGAGCCCGCGCTCGTCGCCCGCCGATCGCGCCGCCGAGGCGCGCAGTCAGCGCGAGGTCAGCCCGCTTCGCTGAACGTGTGCAGCACCGCACCGCCCGATAGCGCGATGCTCTGCACGGCGACGACGCGGCCGTCGACCTGGCGGTCGGCGGCGCCGGAACGCACCCAGTGCAGCGCCCGGACGTCGGCGAACGCGGGCCGGCGCGCCATCGCCGCTTCCGGCAGCCCGAGCAGCTCGACCGCGCGCCGGTTGCAAAGATCGACGATCCCTTCGGCGTCGACGAGGACGACTCCGGTCTCGATGCGGTCGAGCATGGCGCGCAGCAGCGCCGACTGCTCGGCGAGCCGCGCCTTGGTGGCGCGCTGCCGTTCCTCGGCGCGCAGCAGCCGATCCTGGCGCCGCTTGAGGAGCGAGATGTCGACGTGCGCGTACGAGCCGAAGCCGTCGGCGCGGCGCTGCTCGACGATCCGCACCCAGCGGTCGCCCGGAAGCGGCAGCTCGTACGGGACGCCAGCGAAGCAGAGGTTCTCCTCGAGAAGCGCGAGGCCGGCCTCGAAGCGCGAGCGCTCGGACGGCTCGGCGCCTCGCCAGGCGGCGAGGTAGACGTCGATGAAGTCGCCCTGCAGCGCCCGCGACTTGTCGGGCAGCCGGTACATCGCGACGAACGCCTCGTTGACCCAGCCGATCCGCCCGCCCTGGCCGGTCAGCATGATGCCGTCGCCGACGTGCTCGAAGAGGTCGAGCCCGCTCGCGAGGCCGGCCATTCCCGGACCTTCGATCGTGGCGTCGTTGGCGGCGCTAGGGACGACCCCCGGTGCCCGCGTCCACAGGCAGACCCGGCCCTCCGGTCCGGCCTGCTCGGACGCCTGCAGCCAGAACCCGCGGTGGCTGAACGCCTGCGGTGCCTGCTCGTCCGCCGGCCGCGACACGCCCTCCTCGACGTAGCGGTCGAGCAGCCCGAGCTCCTCGGGCTCGAGTCGCACCTGGTAGAAGCGGCGCAGGTTGGCGCGGTACGGCTCGCCCTCGTGGATGTAGCCGATGTGCTCGGGGAAGAAGCGCAGGTAGGTGTCGTTCCAGACCGCGGTGCGGTCGTCGGCGTCGAATGCGCAGACGGCGACGTTGAGGCGGTCGAGCGCGGCGGCCATCGCCCGCGCCGCGGCGCCGAATTCGTCGCGACGGGCGAGCGCCGCGTCGCGGCCGTCGTGCGCCGCGTGCCGCGTCGTGAGCGCGGCGAACAGGTGGTGTGTCGCGGAGTCTGCGGCGGAGAACCCCTCGGTGACGACCGAGTCGGCCCCGAAGCCGTCGGTCAGGACGCCGACCGAGCCGGTGCTCTCGGCCCAGTTGGCGCGCGCCATCGAACGGACCGGCGCGGCGCGCAACGCGACGCGTCGACCGGCCGCGATCGGGTCGCGGTCCACGGCGGTCAGGAAGCGGCCGCGCGCACGGCGCGGGCGTCGCAGCGGAGCGATCGGGGCATCGTCACCTCCCGGAGCCTTGCGGCTTTTCGCGATGCGGGCGCATCTTCCATGCCACCCGGCGGGCGCGGTCCGTGACGCTTTGCGCGCCCCGGCTTGTTGTCTTGTGACGACATCGGCAGGCGGCCGCGGCGAAAACCGGCAGCCTTGCAACCATTTGCTACTGCGCGCGGCGCTACTGCGCGCCGCCGGCCGGGCGCCGCGAGTGCGTCGCTACACTGGCCCGCTTCGCTCTCGCGCCCACGTGAACGCCACCCGAACCGCGCGCAAGCGCGCGTACGACGTCGTCCTGTACGGCGCGACGGGCTTCGTCGGCCGCCAGACCGTCGCCTACTTCGCCGAGCACGCCGGCAAGCTGCGCTGGGCGCTCGGCGGCCGATCCGCGCCCAAGCTCGAGCAGCTGCAGCGGACATCCGGTGAAGGCGCAGCGCACGCCGGCATCGTCGTGGCGGCATCGGACGACACGGCCGCGCTCGAGGCGCTTGCCGCGGCGACCGCGGTCGTGCTCAGCACGGCCGGTCCGTTCGCGCTGCACGGCAGCGCGCTGGTCGCAGCGTGCGTGAAGCACGGCACCCACTACGTCGACATCACGGGCGAGACGCCGTGGGTGCGCGATCTCATCGACCGCCACCACCGCGAGGCGCTCGCGAACGGCACGCGCATCGTTCCCTGCTGCGGCTTCGATTCGGTGCCCTCCGACCTCGGCGCGTGGCTCGTCGCCCGTGCGATTCACGCCCGCCACGGCGAGCGCTGCGTCAGCGTCAAGGCGTGCCACTCGATGCGCGGCGGCGTCAACGGCGGCACGCTGGCCTCGGCGCTGAACATGCTCGACTCGGGCGAGGCGAAGCGGATCGACGACCCCTTCCTGCTCAATCCTGCCGGCGCGGTCCCGGCGCGCACCGCCGAGCACGCCGATCCGATCGCGCCGCACCTCGACGCGGACTTCGATGCCTGGGTCGCGCCGTTCGTCATGGGCGCGATCAACACGCGCGTCGTGCGTCGCAGCGCGGCGCTGCTCGCCGCCAGCGGCGATCCCGCGTACGGCGCCGACTTCCGCTATCAGGAGTACCAGCACTTCGGCGCCGGGCCGCTCGCCGCCGCCGCGGCCGGGAGCGCGAGCGTCGCGATGGGGCTCGGGCGCGCCGCGATGCAGCTCGATCTCGTCCGCACGATGCTGAAGTCGGTCGCACCCCCGCCGGGCAGCGGCCCGTCGGAAGCGACGATGGACCACGGCTCGTTTCGCTGCGAGCTCGTCGGCACGAGCGCGAGCGGGCATCTGCTGCGCGGTCGCATCGCCGGACAAGGCGATCCGGGCAACCGGGCGACGACCCGGTTCGTCTGCGAAGCTGCGCTCGCGCTCGCGACCGAAGCGGACCTGCTTCCGGGCGGCGGCGGCGTGCTCACGCCGGCGACCGGGCTGGGCGCGGTGCTCGCGCGCCGGCTCGCCGCGACAGGCACGACGGTCGAGCCGATGCCGTCGTGAGCCGCAGCCGCGACGACGCGAGCGCGGTCAGTCGCGCGGGTGGTTCAGCAGCCACGTCATCGCGCCGAGCGCGATCGCGACGACGGTGCCGACGGCAGCGGTGACGACGACGAACGCCTTGACGAACGCGAGCAGCGTCATGGCGCGCTCACCGTCAACGCTGCGTTCGGCGCCGACGGCGGCGCAGCAGTCTGGGCGCGCTCGACGGCGCGCGCGAAGACCGCGATGCGCGCGAGCACGCCTTCGTCGTCGAGCTCGCGGCGCTTGAACGCAGCATGGAGCAGCGGCGG
Source organism: Caldimonas sp. (assembly GCA_035701945.1). GTDB lineage: Bacteria > Pseudomonadota > Gammaproteobacteria > Burkholderiales > Burkholderiaceae_C > Schlegelella_A. The sequence goes on from DASSRF010000048.1 coordinate 4,433, forward strand.
GCGCCCGATCAGCCTGGAGATCTCGGCGACGGCGTTGGCCGCGCCCTTGCTGCCCATCACCGAGACGACCGCGAACTCGCGCAGCTTCGTCGCGTGCTCGACGACGAAGGTGCGCATCGGAGCCGACAGACCCTCGACCCAGATCGGCGAGACGAGGATGACCGCATCGAACGCGGCGGGGTCGGGCCCCGCGTAGCGGATCGCGGGACGGCGGCGCAACAGCGAGTCGAACACGCAGCGCAGCGCCCCCGTGCGCGGCTTCGCGTCGATGACCTCGCCGATCGGCCAGCCGCGCTCGGCGGCGAGCCGCTGCGCGACGCGACGCGACGTTCCGGTGTACGAGTACACGACGATCAGCACCTGCCTCATCTCGACTCCGCGCGTTGCGATGTCGTCAATCTAGGCCGCCGCCGGAGGCACGACGTTGCGCTGCATCAGGCGACGCGGTCGGCGGCGGAGCGCGCGCTGGGTTCGGCGAGGTCGGCGACGAGGTCGGCGTGGCCGAAGCCCTTGCTGTAGTCGATCACCGAGGCGACGACCGGCGTCAGGCGAAAGACGGCGACGTCGTCGACGCTCGGCGCCGGCCCCGTCCACGACGTCTGCTCCGGGTAGCGGGCGATGAGCATGCGCATCGCCCGCGCCGCTTCTTCGGGGTCGCTGACCCGCTCGGCACGTGCCGCCATCGAGAGCGCCGCGATCTCCATCACTTGCGGCGGGTCGTTGCCGATCGCGAACGACACGCGATCGTCGCGAGCGAGGTTCGCTGCCTTCTGGCTGCCGCGACCGCACAGGAAATAGATCGTGAGCCCCGCGTTGGCGTAGCCGACAGTCGTCACCTGCGGCCAGCCGTCGGGCCGCAGCGTCGCGATCGACATCACGCGATGACGCTCGAGCAGCCCGAGGATCGTCCGTTTCTGCGCTTCGTCCATGTCCGCTCCGGGACACGTCCAAGATAGCGCGCGCTGCGCCGTGCGACTTGACGTGGATCAGCTTGCCGACGCGCGGCGGGCCGCCGCGCGAACGGCGGCGACTGGAGCGGGTGAAGGGAATCGAACCCTCGTATGAAGCTTGGGAAGCTGCCGTTCTGCCATTGAACTACACCCGCAGCCCGCGCGAATTATAGGCAGCGGCCTTCGGCGCGAGCTCGCTCTACCATCGACGCCCGCGATCTCAGGCATGACGGACTCCGATACCGAACGAGCGAACCGCGGTCGCACGAAGCCGATCCGCAGCTTCGTCGTTCGCGCCGGCCGCATGGGCCCGGGCCAGGCGCGCGCTCTCGCGACGCTGGCGCCGCGCTACCTCGTGCCGTTCCGGCCGACGCCGATCGACTTCGCGGCGCAGTTCGGCCGCGTCGCTCCGGTCGTCGTCGAGATCGGCTTCGGCATGGGGCAGGCGACCGCGGCGATCGCGTCGGCGCGGCGCGACCTGGACTTCGTCGGCATCGAGGTCCATCCGCCGGGAGTCGGTGCGCTGCTGCAGCGGATCGACGAGGCGGCGCTCACGAACGTTCGCATCGTCCAGCACGACGCCGTCGAGGTGATCGAGTCGATGGTCGCGCCGGCCTCGCTCGCCGGCGTCCACGTCTTCTTCCCCGATCCTTGGCCGAAGAAGCGGCACCACAAGCGCAGGCTCATCCAGCCGCCGTTCGTCCGCCTGCTCGCGAGCCGCCTCGCGAGCGGCGCGACGCTGCACTGCGCGACCGACTGGGAGCCGTACGCCGAGCAGATGCTCGCCGTGCTCGACGCCGAGCCGTCGCTCGTCAACGCCGCGGGCGCGGGCTACGCGGAGCGGCCGCTCGGACGCCCGCTGACGAAATTCGAGCAACGCGGGATCGACCGCGGCCACGGCGTCCGCGATCTCGTCTTCACGAAGCGCGGCTGAGCTGCGCGAGCGGCAGCTCGATGCGCAGCAGCGTCGCGTCGCCTTGCTCGCGGCGAACGCCGAAGCCGAGCTTGCGCGCGAGCAGGATCATGCCGTGGTTCTC
>DASSRF010000049.1:0-3632 GCA_035701945.1 Caldimonas sp.
CAGATTCGCGCCGCGGTGCTGCAGCAGCGCGTTCATGGGCACGACGAGGAAGCCGCCGACGGCGCCCAGAAGGACGAGAAACGGCGCCGCGATCCATACGTTGGTGATGACGTTGAGGCCGATGACGAGAACCCCCATCGCGATCCCGAACGGGATGACGTTCGTCGCCTGGTCGAGCCGCATCCGGAACGAAGCGAGGATCGCCCCAGCGGCCGTCCCGATCGCGACGACTCCGACGAGCGCAGAGGCCTGCGTCGTCGTGTACCCGAGCGCTGCTGCGGCCCAGGCAAAGACGATGATCCGCAGGTTGCCCGAAACGCCCCAGAACAGCGTCGTCGTCGCCAGCGAGATCTGGCCGAGCTTGTCGTTCCACAGGCGCGCGTTGCAGTTCGAGAAGTCGCGGACGAGGACGGCGAGGTTCTTCGCCAGCGGCTGCAGCGGCGCGTCGGTGCGCGGGATGCGCAGGTTGAAGAGCGCCGCGACGATGTAGAGGGCGACGATCACGGCCACCGCCGCTTCGGGCGCGGTCGTGATCCCGGTGTCGATGATCGGCACGTCGAATGCGAGCAGGTGTCCCGACACTGCGCGGCCGAGCAGCTGCCCGCCGAGCAGAACGCCGAGGATGATCGAGAGGATCGTCAGACCCTCGATCCAGCCGTTCGCCTTGACCAGCTGCGAGTTGGGCAGGAGCTCGGTGAGGATGCCGTATTTCGCCGGCGAGTACGCCGCTGCCCCGAGCCCGACGATGGCGTATGCGAAAAGGGGCTCGAGCCCGAACAGCATCAGCACGCAGCCGACGACCTTGATCGTGTTCGAGATCAGCATCACCGTGCCCTTGGGCAGCGCGTCCGCGAAGGCCCCGACCCCGGGCGCGAGGACGACGTAGAAGAGCGCGAACATCGGCACCAGCGCGGTCACATGCCACGTCGGCGCGCTGCTGCTGCGAAGGAGCTCGATCGCTGCCACCAGCAGCGCGTTGTCTGCCAGCGAGCTGAAGAACTGCGCCGACATGATGGTGTAGAAGCCTTTTTTCATCCGCTTCCCGGCGCCGGCATCGGAACTGCGTCCGACTTGTCTCCTCGCGGCGCGGTTTATAGCACGCGGGTTTTCTTCGACATGCCCCGTGCACGGGGCGTCGCGACGGACGGCTGGCAGAATTCCGTGCATGCCGCGGCCGATCGAAGCGCTCGTCCACCGCGACGCACTCGCGGCCAATCTCGAGGTCGCGCGCAGCGCCGCCGCGGGCGCGCGCGTCTGGGCCGTCGTCAAGGCCGATGCCTATGGGCACGGCGTCGCCAACGTCTTTCCGGCGCTCGAGCGCGCCGACGGCTTCGCGCTGCTCGACATCGCAGAGGCCGAGCTCTTGCGCGCGCTCGGCTGGCGCGGCCCGATCCTTCTCCTCGAAGGCTGCTTCGACGCGCGCGACCTCGAGACCTGCTCGCGGCTGAAGCTGTGGCACGTCGTCCACTGCAAGGAGCAGATCGATCGGCTCGCGGCGCTGAAGACCGACCGGCCGCACCACGTCTTCCTCAAGCTCAACAGCGGCATGAACCGGCTCGGCTTCGCGCCCGAGCGCTTTCGCGCGGCGTGGCTGCGCCTCGACGCGCTTGCGCAGGTCGAGGCGATCACGACGATGACGCACCTCGCCAACGCCGACGCCGCCGACGAGGCGTCGGTCGACGCTGCGCTCGCCGCCTTCGATGCGGCGACGCGCGACCTGCCGGGCGACCGCTCGGTCGCCAACAGCGCGGCGACGCTGCGCTTCGGCGCGCGCCTCGCCGCCGGCGGAGCGTCCTGGGTGCGGCCCGGGATCATGCTCTACGGCTCGTCGCCCGACGCGCCGCTGCACGGCATCGACGACTGGAAGCTGGCGCCGGCGATGTCGCTGCGAACGCAGCTGATCGCCGTCCAGGAGCTTGCCGCCGGCGCGAGCGTCGGCTACGGCAGCAGCTTCACCGCGACGCAGCCGATGCGCATCGGCATCGCCGCGTGCGGCTACGCCGACGGCTATCCGCGGCTCGCGCCGGGAACCAACGAGCGCGGCACGCCGGTTCTCGTCGACGGCGTTCGCACGCGCACCGTCGGCCGCGTCTCGATGGACATGATCGGCGTCGACCTCGGCCCGGTCGGCGGCGCCGGCGTCGGCAGCGAGGTCGTGCTCTGGGGCCGCAGCAGCACCGGCAGCGTGCTCTCGATCGACGACGTCGCGCTTGCCGCGGGCACCGTCGGCTACGAACTCATGTGCGCGCGGGCGCCGCGCGTGCCGGTGCGCGCCGTCCCGTGAGCGAGCCGGTGTCGCCGCCGGTCGTCGACGAGCGCGAGGTCGAGTTCACCGCGGTGCGCGCGCAGGGCGCGGGCGGCCAGAACGTCAACAAGGTCTCGAGCGCGGTCCACCTGCGCTTCGACGTCGCGGCGTCGTCGCTGCCTGCCGCGGTCAAGGCGCGGCTGCTCGCCAGCGCCGACCGCCGCCTGAGCGACGAGGGCGTCGTCGTCATCAAGGCGCAGCGCCACCGCAGCCAGGACCTCAATCGCCGCGACGCGCTGGCGCGCCTCAACGCGCTCGTCGCGCGCGCCGCCGAGCCGCCGATGCCGCGCAAGCCGACGCGGCCGACCGCGGCGTCGCGCGAGCGGCGCCTCGAAAGCAAGAACGTGCGATCGCAGGTCAAGGCCGGGCGCGCCAAGGTCGTCGAGTAGGCGCAAACGCTCGCCACCCCCGGCCGGCCGGCGTTCGCGCGCGTCAGACGCGCTTGAACGTTGCGAGCAACGCGCCGAGGGCGATGAAGAGGCTGCCGAAGACGCGCTGCACGGCACGGACCCGCGCGGGCGAGCGCAACAGGCCGAGCAGCCGCGACGCCAGCGCGGCGTAACCGGTGTTGACGACGAGATCGGTGAACGCCAGCGTCGCGCCGATCGCGAGGTACTGCGGGAAGAGCGGCTCGCTCGGCGCGAGGAACTGCGGCACGACGGCGAGCATGAACGCAGTGCCTTTCGGATTGACCGCGTTGAGGAGCCACGCCTCGGCGACGATGCGTCCGCGCGCGGCGGGTACGAGCTTCGCGACGGTCGCCGCTTCGAGCGCGAGCGGCGGCGCGCGCCACTGGCGGATGCCGAGGTACACGAGATACGCGACGCCGAGCCACTTGACGACTGCGAACGCGAGCGCCGACGTCGCGATGATCGCGCCGACGCCGGCAGCGACGACGACGAGCTGGGTCCAGAAGCCGAGCACGAGGCCGACGATCGCGAACCATCCGCGCGCGAAGCCGTGCTGCAGCGACGCGCTCATCACCGCCACCGCGCCCGGCCCGGGCGAGAGGCTGATCGCCCAAGCGGCGGCGAAGAACGCGAGCCAGAGCTGCCACGACATGGCGGCGATTGTGCCGCCTGCGACAGCGTCGGCCCGGCGCGAAAACGAACATGGCCGCGAGTGCGGCCATGTTCGATCGGGTCAGCGGACGTCCGCGATCACCGCGGGCGGCGCCTGCGCGCCACGAAGGCGAGCACGCCGAGGCCGGCGGCGAACAGCGCGTACGTCTCGGGCTCGGGAACCGCTGCTGCCATCAGGGCATCGATTTCGCCTTCACCCGGCGAGAACCCGGGGTCGCCGCCGCCGACGAGGCGGTCGCCCGACG
>DASSRF010000050.1:0-3718 GCA_035701945.1 Caldimonas sp.
CAACGCGGTCGTCGCGACCAACGTCGCCCTGACGAAGTCGCAGGCGACCAAGATCGCCGAGATGGCCGACGACGGCATCGCGCGCGCGATCGACCCGGCGCACACCGCAGGCGACAGCGACACGCTGTTCGTGCTCGGCACCGCGCGCATCGCGCTGTCGGCGCTCGGCGACGAGGCGAGCGCGGTCACGCAGATCGGCAGCGCCGCCGGCGACGTCGTCTCGCGCGCGATCGTGCACGCGGTGCTGGCGGCGAAGTCGACGTGCCAGCCGAGCTACTGCGCGACGTTCCCGTCGGCGTGCAAGAACGGTCGCTAGGAGGACAACGACCATGCGACTCCACACCCTTTGCGTGCTCCTCGCCGGCATCGCCGGCGCGTCGACGGCGCTCGCGCAGAACCTGCCGCAGACTCCCGGGCCGAAGAACGCGATCACCGACGTCCCCGGGATCGAGGTCGGCCACTACACCGCGACCAACGGCACCGGCGGCATGACCGGAACGACCGCGATCATCGCGCGCGGCGGCGCGACCGCCGGCGTCACGCAGCGCGGCGGCGCGCCGGGAACGCGGCTCACCGACCTGCTCCAGTCGCAGAAGGCGGTCGGCGCCATCCATGCGGTGACGCTGAGCGGCGGCAGCGCCTACGGGCTCGCCGCGTCCGACGGCGTCACGGCGTGCCTCGACGCGCAAGGCATCGGCACGCCCGTCGCGAACGGCTTCAAGGTCCCGCTCGTCGCGTCGGCGATCCTCTTCGACCCCGGCCGTTGCGCCGACTTCACCTTCCGCCCCGACGCGTCGTTCGGCGTCAACGCGTGCATGGCCGCGAACAACGGCCCGGTGAAGATGGGCAACGTCGGCGCCGGCGCCGGCGCACGCTCGGGCGGCGTCAAGGGCGGCATCGGCACGGCGAGCGCGGTGCTGCCGAACGGCGTCGTCGTCGGCGCGATCGTCGCGATCAACTCGTCGGGGCGCACGTTCGACGCGACGACGGGCGCGTTCTTCGCCGGCTACATCGCCTCGTCGAGCGACCCGATCGTCTCGGCCGCGCAGGTCGATCCCGGCGCCGACAGCCAGGAGCTGCTGCGCGCGACGACGATCGCGGTCGTCGCGACGAACGCGACGCTGACCAAGGCGCAGGCGAACAAGGTCGCGCAGATGGCCGACGACGGCCTCGCGCGCGCCATCCGCATCGCGCACGGCACCGGCGACGGCGACACCGTGTTCGCGCTCGCGACGGGGCAGGTGGCCGGGGCGCCGAACATCAACTCGATCGGCGGCGCCGCCGCGGATGCGCTGTCGCGCGCGATCATGCGCGCGATCCAGGCGGCCGACGGCATCCACACGGCGAGCTGCAACGTCAACAGCTACTGCGATCTGTTCCCGCAGCTCTGCAGGCGCTGACGATCGAGCGCGTCACTCGCGACGCCCCGCTCCGTCGGACGGACCGGGGCGTCAGCGTTTGACGACGTAGCGCGTCACCACGGGCGGCTCCGGGCCCTGGTGGAAGGCGAGCCGGCGCTCGCGCAGCGCGATGTCGGCGGCGGTCGCGCGGTGGAAGCGCCGCAAGTGCTCGGTCCACGACTCGTCGACGATCTCCTCGACGAAGCGCGCCGGCTCGCCGACGTCGCGCAGCAGGTCCCAGCCGATCGCACCTTCGCTGAGGCGGATGCGGCGGGTCTGCTGCATGACCTCGACGAACGCTTCGGCGCGCGCCGGGTCGATCACGTATTCGACGGTGACGACGACGCGGCCGTCGTCGGGCGGCGTTCCCGAAGGCTGCGCCGCCCAGCCCGCGGGCGCCGGCGACAGATCGACCTCTTCGTCCTCGACGTCGCGCACGTAGCGGACCGCGAGCAGCATCACCAGGATTCCGCTCGCTGCCGCGGAGAAGAGCGCGGTCCGCATCGACCCGGTCGTCGCCACCTGGCCCCACAGCGCCGCGCCGAGCGCGCTCGCGCCCATGATCGCCATCTGATAGCTCGCCATGCCGCGCGCGCGGACCCAGTTCGGCAGCGACATCTGCGCCGAGACGGCAAGCGAGTTGGCGACGGTGATCCACGCCATTCCGGCGGCGAGCATCGATGGCACGGCCACCCAGGCGTTGGGCGCGATCGCCATCACGACCGTCGCCGTCGACTGCACCGCGGTGCCGCCGACGACGAGGCCGTCGCGGCCGAACGCCTGGCGCAGCCGCGGCAGCGCGAGCACGGCGATGATCGCGCCGGCGCCCATCGATGCGAGGAGCAGCGTGAACGTCCCGGCGTCGCCGCCGACGAGGCCGCGCGCGAGCAGCGGCAGCAGCGCGAGCAGCGCCGTCGAGTGGAAGAAGAAGATCGAGACGCGCAGCAGCACCGCGCGCAGCCGCGGCGACTGGCGCACGAACTGGACGCCGACGCGCATCGCGGTCATCAGCCGCTCCTGGCCGAGCGGGCTCGGCCGGTGCTCGTGGCGCCAGCGCAGGATGAGGAACCCCGAGAACAGCGAGAGCACCGCGTTCAGCGCGAACACCCAGACGCTGCCGGCGCTCGCGATCAGCGCGCCGGCGAGGAGCGGGCCGACGATCCGCGAGAGGTTCATCGCGACGCCGTTGAGCGCCAGCGCCGACGCGAGCTGCGCCTTCGGCACCAGCTCGGGAACGATCGCCGAGAAGACCGGCCAGCGCAGCGCGAGGCCGATGCCATTGAGGAAGACGAGGACGAGGAGCAGCGGCGTCGTCATCCAGCCGAGCGCGGTCACGGCGCAGAGCGCCGCAGCGGTGGCGGCGAGCCAGAACTGCGTCGCCGTCAGCCAGCGGCGGCGGTCGAGGATGTCGGCGAGCGCGCCGCTCGGCAGGCCGAGCAGGAAGACCGGCAGCGTCGACGCCGACTGGACGAGCGCGACCCAGATCGGCGTGCTCGTCAGCGTCGTCATCGTCCACGCCGACGCGACGTCGGTCATCCACATGCACAGGTTGGCGGTGAGCCACGTGCTCCAGAGCAGCCGGAAGACGGGCACGCCGAGCGGCTCGAGCGCGGTCATCGAGCGCAGCGACGGTCTTCGGATGGCAGCGGCCCGCATCTCGATATTGAACCTCATGGCGGCCGACGCCGCCGCGCGCTCGCGCGCTGCCGCGCCGCCGGTTACGACCAGGACAGCGCGAGTGACCGCGATCGCCCCTGCCGTGCACGCAGGCCGTAGAGCGCGAGCAGCCCGAGGACGATCGCCGTCCCGGCGAGCGTTCGCCGCGGCAGCCGCTGCAGCGCGCCCAAGACGAACCGCGGCGGCGTCTTGCGCTGCGGTGCCGACGCGCGCCGCGTCGCCTGCGCTCGCCGCTCGGAGCGCGTCGTGGCGGCGAAGTGCTCGAGCAGGGCGCGGACGAAGCGCGGCAGATCCTGCGGGCCGCGGCTCGTCAGCCAGTTGCCGTCGCGCACGACCGCTTCGTCGAGCCACGTCGCTCCGGCGTGGACGAGGTCGTCGCGGATGCCGGGCCACGACGTCGTCGTCCGGCCGGACGCGATGCCTGCCGACGCGAGCAGCCAGGCGCCGTGGCCGAGCGTCGCGATCGGCTTCCTGGCGGCGTCGAAGGCGCTCGCGAAGTCGCGCGCGGCCTGCGACTGGCGCAGCAGCTCGGGGCCGATGAAGCCGCCGGGCACGAGCAGCGCGTCGTAGTCGCGCGCGTCGACCTCGGCGACGGTGCGGTCGACTGCGACCCGCGCCGCCGGCTCGTGCAGGTTGACGCC
>DASSRF010000051.1:0-4910 GCA_035701945.1 Caldimonas sp.
CGAGCGCGCGCGCGGCGACGTCCAGGTGCACTGGCTGCCGGATTCCGAAGCGCGCTTCGTCCGCATCGCCATCGACGAGCCTGCCGAGCGCGACGTCGCGCTGGCCGAGCTCGAGCTGCGCCCAGCCGTCGAGGCCAATGCCTTCTTCGCGCAGCTCGCCAGGGACGCGCCGCGCGGTCGCTATCCGCGCGCGTATGGCGCAGAGCAGTCGTACTGGACCGTGCTCGGCGTCGACGGCGGCCGCGTCGCATCGCTGCTGAGCGAAGACGGCGCGCTCGAGCCGATCCCCGGCGTCGGCGCGCTCGAGCCGTTCCTCGTCGTCGACGGCGAGGTGCTGGGCTGGGCCGACGCGCGCATCGAGCACACGCTGCGCGACGGCGACCTGCCGATGCCGTCGGTGCGCTGGCGCGTCGGCGACCTCGCGCTCGACGTCGCCGCGTTCGGCGAAGGAACGCCCGACGACGCGCAGGTGCTCGCGCGCTATCGCGTCCGCAACGCCGGCAAGCAGGCGAAGCAGGTCACGCTCGCGCTCGCGTGGCGGCCGTTCCAGGCGAACCCGCCGACGCAGTTCCTCGCCCATCCGGGCGGTGCCAGCGCGATCGACGAGCTCGCCTGGGATGGCCGTTCGCTCGCCGTCGACGGCGTTGCGCGCGTTCGACCGCTCGCGTCACCGAGCGCGGTGCGGCTCGAGCCGCTCGCGGCAGGGCCGGTCGGCGACTGGCTCGGCGATCGTGCGTCGTCGCCGAGCCCGGCGCGCATCGTCGACGCCAACGGCTTCGCCAGCGCTGCTCTGACGTTCGACCTGCGGCTGCCCGCCGGCGGCGAGCGCGAGGTCGCCGTCGCGTTGCCCGTCGCCGGCGCGCCCGCGGTGCCGCCGATCGCGGCAGTCGCGGCGGCCGAGGAGCGCGTCGCCGCGCACTGGCGCGAGCGGCTCGATCGCGTCCGCATCCGCGGCCCTGCCGAGGTCGAAGACGTCTCCCGCACGCTGCGCAGCGCGCTCGGCCACATCCTCGTCAACCGCAGCGGTCCGGCGATCCAGCCCGGCGCGCGCGCGTACGCGCGCTCGTGGATCCGCGACGGCGCGCTGACGTCGTCGGCGCTCCTGCGCCTCGGCCAGGACGACGTCGCGCGCGACTTCCTCCTCTGGTTCGCGACGTTCCAGTTCAAGAGCGGCAAGGTGCCGTGCTGCGCGACCGCACGAGGCGCCGATCCGGTTCCCGAGAACGACAGCGACGGCGAGTTCGCGTTCGCGGTCGCCGACTACTGGCGCTACACGCGCGACGAGGCGACCGTCCGCGCCTTGTGGCCGCACGTGCGCCGCGCCATCGCGCACATGGACGCGCTGCGGACGAGCGAGCGGACGGCCGCCAACCTCGCTCCCGAGCGCCGCGCCTACTTCGGCCTGATGCCGCCTTCGATCAGCCACGAGGGCTACTCGGACAAGCCGGCGTACTCGTACTGGGACGACTTCTGGACCGCGATCGGCTACCGCAGCGCGCTCGAGCTGGCGCACGCGCTCGACCTCGCGGAAGACGCGGCGCGAATCGGCAAGCAGCGCGACGAGTTCCTCGCCGACCTGCTCGCGTCGATCGCGGCGAGCACCAGGTTGCACGGCCTCGACGTGCTGCCGGGCGCGGCCGACCGCGGCGACGTCGATCCGACGTCGAGCACGATCGCGCTCAGCCCGGGCGGGCTGCAGGGGACGTTGCCCGACGCGCTCGTTCGCAACACGTTCGCGCGCTACTGGCGCGACTTCAGCGCGCGCCAGCGCAGCGCGACGTGGGACGCGTACACGCCGTACGAATGGCGCACCGTCGGCAGCCTGGTCCGGCTCGGCGAACGCGAGCGCGCGCTCGAGGCGATGGCGTTCTTCGAGCGCGACCGTCGCCCGGCGGGCTGGAACCAGTGGGCCGAGGTGGTGCTGCGCAACGCGCGCGAGCCGCGCTTCCTCGGCGACATGCCGCACGGCTGGGTCGCGTCGGACCAGATCCGCTCGGTGCTCGACCTCTTCGCGTACGAGGACGAGCGCGACCGCTCGCTCGTGCTCGCCGCCGGGATCCCCATGGCGTGGCTCGACGGTCCGGGCCTCGCGGTGGAGCGGCTGCGCACACCGTACGGGCAGCTCAGCTGGACTGGGCGCACCCTGCGGAACGAGGCGGGCAAGGTCGTCGAGATCGATGTGTCGGCGCTGCGCACGCAGCCGCCCGGCGGAATCGTGCTGCGCGGCCCGTGGCCGCAGTCGTCGCGAGTCGCGATCGACGGCGTCGCGATCGCCGGCGGTGCCGACGCGATCCGGCTGTCGCACACGCCGGCGCGCGTGCGCATCGAGCTGCCGTAGCGGAGCGCGCTGCTAGCGGATCGGAAGCGAGCCGTCGAGCGCGACGTTCGCGCCGCGCAGCGCCGGCGGCGAATCGGCCTTGATCAGCGAGACCGGGATCGACGACAGATACGGCCGCCGCCGCCCCTTCGACTCGAAGCGCGAGCGAAACGCCGAGCGATGGATCCAGTCGCCGAGACGAACGACGATGCCGCCGCCGATGCAGACCCCGCCCTGCGCGCCGACCGTGAGCGCGAGGTTGCCTGCGACGCCTCCGAGCAAGGCGAAGAAGAGCTCGACGGCTTCGACGCACGCGCCGTCCGACCGTTCGAGCGCACGTGCGGTGACGTCCTCGGGCGCGAGCTGCAGCGGCGCGCGCCTTGTCTCCGCGCAGGCGAAGCGATAGAGGTTGACCAGACCGCTGCCCGAAAGCGCGCGCTCGGCCGACGGATGGCCGAACTCGCGTCGAAGCGCGGCGACGAGACGGTCTTCGCGCTCGTCGCCGGCGCTCAGCGTCACGTGGCCGCCTTCGGACGCGATCGGCACCGGCCGCCCGCCGACGTCGATCAGGCAAGCGACCCCGAGGCCGGTGCCGGGGCCGAGCAGCGCGATCGGTGCACCGGCGAGCGCCTTTCCCGCGCCGACGCTTTCCAGCTCGTCGCGCGACAGCGTCGGCACCGCCAGCGCCAGCGCGGTGAAGTCGTTCACCACGACGACGCGATCGACGCCGAGCCGGACGCGCAGCGCCTCGATCGAGAACGACCAGTCGCGGTTGGTCATCGACACCCGATCGCCGATCACCGGGCTCGCGATCGCGATCGCGCACGACGCGAGAGGCGGCGCGCCGGCATCGCGCAGGTAGCTGTCGATCGCGGCTTCGAGGCTCGCGTGGTCGTCGCAGACGAGCTCGCGAATGCGGCCGACGGCTTCGCCGCGCGCCGCGACGACGCCGAACCTCGCGTGCGTCCCGCCGACGTCGGCGAGCAGGCGCGGGAAAGGTGCCGGCCCCGCGTCCATCTTCGTGCCCGCGGCGACGCCGACGTCAGCCGACGCGGACGACCTTCAGCATGTTGGTGCCGCCCGGATAGCCCATCGGCTCGCCGCAGGTGATGCCGTAGGTGTCGCCGGGCTTCAGCACGCCGCGCTCGACGAGGATCTTCTCGGCGTGCTGCAGCGCCGCGTCGCGGTCGTCGAACGGCGGCATCAGGAACGGCGTGACGTTGCGGTACATCGCCATCCGCCGCTGGCTCTTGATCTGCGACGTCAACCCGAAGATCGGCACGTGGATCTTCTGCCGGCTCATCCAGAGCGCCGTCGAGCCCGACTCGGTGAGCGCGAGGATCGCCTTGCAGCCGAGGTGGTACGCGGTGAAGAGCGCCGCCATCGCGATCGACTGGTCGATCCGGCCGAACGTCTTGTTGGTGAAGCCGGCGTCGAGCGAGATCTCCTCGGCGCGCTCGGCCTCGACGCAGATCGCCGCCATGTTCTCGACCGTCTCGACCGGAAAGCGCCCGGCTGCCGTCTCGGCCGAGAGCATCACCGCGTCGGTGCCGTCGAGGACCGCGTTGGCGACGTCGCTCACCTCGGCGCGCGTCGGCACCGGGTTGACGATCATCGACTCCATCATCTGCGTCGCGGTGATGACGAGGCGATCCATCTCGCGGGCCATCTTGATCATCCGCTTCTGCAGCGCCGGCACCGCCGCGTTGCCGACCTCGACCGCGAGGTCGCCGCGCGCGACCATGATCCCGTCGGACGCCTTCAGGATCTGCTCGAGCGCCGGGATCGCCTCGCTGCGCTCGATCTTGGCGATCATCAGCGGCTTGTGGCGCGACTGCTCGCCGGCGACGTTGCCGAGCTGGCGCGCCATCTCCATGTCGGTCGCGTTCTTCGGAAAGCTGACCGCGAGGTACTCGCACTGGAACGACATCGCGACCTTGATGTCCTCCATGTCCTTGGCGGTGAGCGCCGGCGCGGTGAGGCCGCCGCCGGCCTTGTTGATGCCCTTGTTGTTCGACAGCTCGCCGCCGACGACGACCGTCGTGTGGACCTGCTCGCCGCGGACAGCGTCGACGGTGAGGCGGAGCAGCCCGTCGTTGAGGAGCAGCGTGTCGCCGGGACGGACGTCGCGCGGCAGCTCCTTGTAGTCGAGGCCGACGCACGCGCTCGTCCCCGGCTCCGTGCGCCCGGCGTCGAGGACGAGCTTGCCGCCCGCGTCGAGCGTCGTCCTGCCGCCTTCGATCTTGCCGACGCGGATCTTCGGGCCCTGCAGGTCGGCCATGATCGCGACCTCCTTGCCGACCTTGGCCGCGACCTCGCGGATCAGCGCCGCGCGCTCGGTGTGGTCCTGCGCCGTGCCGTGCGAGAAGTTGAGGCGCATGACGTCGACGCCGGCGCGGATCATCCGCTCGAGCACGTCGGCGCTGCTCGACGCCGGGCCGAGCGTCGCGACGATCTTGGTGGCGCGAACCGAGGCGTCGCTCATCGGCCGGCTCCGCCTTCGCGCGCGCGGCGCTCGAGGATCTCGAGCGCGGGCAGCGTCTTGCCCTCGAGCACCTCGAGGAACGCGCCGCCGCCGGTCGAGATGTAGTCG
>DASSRF010000052.1:0-4588 GCA_035701945.1 Caldimonas sp.
ACGAAGCGCTCGGCGCCGGCGAGCGCGCCGCGCTCGCCGGCCTGCGCGTCGTCTACGTCGAGGACGAGGCCGAGATCGCCGAAGCCGGCCGGATCATGCTCGCCTCGTTCGGCATGCACGTCGATCTCTGCCGGACGTACGCCGAAGCGGCGAGGCGCGTCGCCGCCGGCGGCTTCGACGTCCTGCTCTCGGACCTCGCGCTCGACGGCGGCCGTCGCGCCGACGAGCTGCTCGACCTCCTGCACCGCAGCAGCGCCGCCAGCGCGCCAGCGCTCGTGCTCTCCGCGCACGGCAGCCACCACGACCGCGCCGCGTCGGCGCGCAACGGCTTCGCGCGCCACCTCGTCAAGCCCGCCGACTGGAACGAGGTCGCGCGCGCGATCGCAACGCTCGCGCGGCGCGCGCCGGTTGCCTGAAAAGCGCGCCGGCGCTGCTCGGCGCGCTTCGGCGTTGCCGCCGCTAGATGCAGCGGCCGCCGTCGACTTCCATCGCCACGCCGGTGATCATCGACGCCTCGTCGCTGCACAGGAAGCAGGCGGCGTTGCCGAGGTCCTCGGGGGTCGAGAAGCGGCCGATCGGGATCGTCGCCAGGAACTTCGCGCGCACCTCCGGCGTGTCCTCGCCCATGAACGTCTTCAGCATCGGCGTCTCGCCGGCGACCGGGTTGAGGGCGCAGACGCGAATGCCGAACGGCGCCAGCTCGACGGCCATCGAGCGCGTGGCGGTGATGACCCAGCCCTTGCTCGCGTTGTACCAGGTGAGGCGCGGCCGCGGACTCACTCCCGCGGTGCTCGCGATGTTGAGGATGACGCCCTTCTTCTGCGCCTTGAAGCGCGGCACGACCTCCTTGGCCGCGAGGTAGATCGCCTTGACGTTGACCGCGAGGATGCGGTCGAACTCGCTCTCCGCGAGATCCTCGAGCGGCTGCGGCAGATGGCCGACGCCGGCGTTGTTGACGAGGACGTCGAGGCCGCCGAAGCGGTCGACCGCGGCAGCGACCATCGCCGCGACGTCGCGCGGGTCGGTGACGTCGGCGCGCACCGCGAAGGCGCTCCGGCCGAGGCGCGATGCGGCGCGGTCGGCGCCGTCGCCGTCGCGGTCGGCGACGACGACCTTGGCGCCTTCGGTGATGAACTTCGTCGCGATGCCTTCGCCGAACCCCGACGCTGCGCCGGTGACGACGGCGACCTTGCCTGCGAGCCGCATGAGCTTCTCCTTGTCTGCGCGCCGGCCTCAGCCGTGCTGGATCGCGATCGTCTTCAGCGTCGAGAAGCCGTAGAGCGCCTCGAAGCCCTTCTCGCGGCCGTGCCCGGAATGCTTGACGCCGCCGAACGGCAGCTCGATGCCGCCGCCGGCGCCGTAGTTGTTGACGAAGACCTGCCCGCACCGCAGCGCCCGCGCCATGCGCAGCGCGCGGCTGCCGTCGCGCGTCCAGACGCCGGCGACGAGGCCGTACTTGGTGCCGTTGGCGATCCGGATCGCGTCCGCCTCGTCGTCGAACGCGATCAGGACCTGCACCGGTCCGAAGATCTCCTCCTGCGCGAGCGCGTGCTCCGCAGGGACGTCGTCGACGAGCGTCGGCCGGACGTAGTGACCGCCCCTGGGCGCGTCCGCCGCGAGCGCGCCTTCGGCGGCGAACGCGAGGCCGCCGTCACGGGCGATGCCGAGGTAGTGGTCGACGACCTGCTTCTGCCGGCCCGAGATCATCGGGCCGACGTCGAGGTCGTTCGCAGCCGGCCCGACCGCGAGCGCGCGGTAGCGCTCCGCCATCTTCGCGCGGACGCGATCGAATGCCGAGCGCTCGACGAGGATGCGCGACGCCGCCGAGCACGTCTGGCCGGCGTTCTGGATGCCGGCGTTGACGAGGAACGGCAGCGCCGCGTCGAGGTCGGCGTCGGCGAAGACGACCTGCGGGCTCTTGCCGCCGAGCTCGAGCGTCACCGGCACCGCGTTCTTCGCGGCGGCCGCCTGCACCAGCGCGCCGGTCGCGACCGAGCCGGTGAACGAGACGTGGTCGATCCCCGGATGCCCGGCGAGCGCGGCGCCGGCTTCCTCGCCGAGCCCCGGGACGACGTTGAGAGCGCCCGGCGGCAGCCCGCACTCGAGCGCGATGCGTGCGAACGCGAGCACGGTGAGGCACGCTTCCTCGGCGGGCTTGAGGACGCACGCGTTGCCCATCGCGAGCGCGGCACCGACGCTGCGGCCGACGATCTGCATCGGGTAGTTCCAGGGCACGATGTGGCCGGTGACGCCGTGCGGCTCGCGCAGCGTCAGCGCGGTGTAGCCGTTCGCGAAGGGCAGCGTCTCGCCGTGCACCTTGTCGGCGGCGCCGCCGTAGAACTCGCAGTAGCGTGCGAGCGCGATGGCGTCGGCGCGCGCCTGCTTGAGGGGCTTGCCGACGTCGTGCGCCTCGAGCGCGGCGAGCAGGTCGACGTTGTCGAGCACCTTCTGGCCGATGCGCGCGAGGACGCGGCCGCGGTCGACCGCGGCGAAGCGTCCCCATGCACTGGAGTCGCGGCCGTCGAGCGCGGCGCGCGCCGCGGCGACCGCGGCGTCGACGTCGGCGGCGCTGCCGCGCGCGATGCGGGCGAGCTCGCTGCCGTCGGAAGGGTCCTCGAGCGCGAGCGTCGCGCCGGCGGCGCGCCACTCGCCCGCGACCAGGACGCGGTCGGTCGGGAACGGAACGGTGTAGGTGGAAGCGGTCATCGCGATCTCCCGCCGCGGCGGCGGCTTTGCGCCATCATAAGAAGTCGATCGAGACCACGCGCGGAGCGTCGGCCATCAGCTTCTTCCTGTTCAAGCGCTTCGCGAGCCTGCTGTTGACGCTCCTGGCGGCGTCGGTCGTCGTCTTCACGGTCCTCGACATCCTCCCGGGCAACGCCGCCGAGGTGATGCTCGGCGAGAGCGCGACGCCGGAGTCGGTCGCGGCGCTCTCGGCCAAGCTCGGGCTCGACCGGCCGCCGATCGTCCGCTACGCCGACTGGATGCGAGGGCTCGCGACCGGCGAGCTCGGCACGAGCATCGCGTACGACACGCCGATCGCGCAGCTCGTCGGCGAGCGCCTCGTCGTCACCGCGCCGCTCGCGCTGCTCGCGATGGCGCTGACGACGGCGATCGCGTTCGTGCTCGGCCTCTTCGCCGCGGCGCGCCACGGCCGCGCCGGCGACGTCGGCGTGATGAGCGCGAGCCAGGTCGGCATCGCGCTGCCGAACTTCTGGTTCGCGATCCTGCTGATCTGGCTGTTCGCGGTGAAGCTGCGCTGGTTCTCGGCCGGCGGCTTTCCGGGCTGGAGCGAGGGTGCCGCCCCGGCGCTGCGCTCGCTCGTCCTGCCGGCGCTCGCGCTCGCCGTCGTGCAGGCGGCGATCCTCGCCCGCATCGTCCGCTCGGCCGTGCTCGACGTCCTGCGCGAGGACTTCGTCCGCACCGCGCGCGCCAAGGGGCAGTCGCCGCGCGGTGTCCTCTGGGGCCACGTGCTCAGAAACGCGATGGTCCCGGTGCTCACCGTCATGGGGCTGCAGTTCGCCAACCTGCTCACCGGCACCGTCGTCATCGAGCAGGTGTTCTCGCTGCCCGGGCTCGGCCGGCTCGTCTTCCAGGCGATCGCCAACCGCGACCTCCCCGTCGTTCGCAACGTCGTCATGCTGCTCGCGGCAATGGTCGTCGTCATCAACTTCGTCGTCGACGTGCTCTACGTCGTGATCGATCCGCGGCTGCGCGCGCGGGCGCGTGCGGCATGAGCGACGCGCGCCGGCGCCAGCCCTGGCGGCACGCCAACCTGCGCGTCGGCGCGGTCCTCGTCGCGATCGTCGTCGGACTCGCGCTGCTGTCGTACCTGTGGACGCCGTATTCGCCGACCGAGCTCGACATCCCGCACAAGCTGCAGCCGCCGAGCGCGTCGCACTGGCTCGGCACCGACAGCCTCGGCCGCGACATCGCGACGCTCATCATCGTCGGCAGCCGCGTCTCGATCGCGGTCGGCCTGATCGCGGTCGGCATCGGCATCGCGTTCGGCGTCGCGCTCGGCCTGCTCGCGGCGGTGCAGCGCGGCTGGGTCGAGGAGGTCGTGATGCGGCTCGCCGATTTCACGTTCGCCTTTCCGGCGCTGCTCTCGGCGATCATGCTGACGGCGATCTACGGGCCCGGGCTGGTGACGTCGATCGTCGCGATCGGCATCTTCAACATCCCCGTCTTCGCGCGCATCACGCGAGCGAGCGCCCTCGTCATCCGCTCGCGCGAGTTCGTCACCGCGGCGCGCGCCCTCGGCAAGGGCGAATGGCGGATCACGATCGAGCACGTGCTGCCGAACATCGCCGCGCTGCTGATCGTGCAGGCGACGATCCAGTTCGCGATCGCCATCCTGGCCGAGGCCGCGCTCGGCTATCTCGGCCTCGGCACGCAGCCGCCACAGCCGAGCTGGGGCCGCATGCTGAACGAGGCGCAGGGCATGATGTTTCGCGCCCCGCAACTCGCCATCTGGCCCGGGCTCGCCATTGCCTTTTCGGTGCTCGGCCTCAACCTGATGGGAGACGGGCTGCGCGACCTGATGGATCCCCGGCTCGCTCGCAAGAGGTGACTGCATGAAGATCGA
>DASSRF010000053.1:0-2643 GCA_035701945.1 Caldimonas sp.
GGGGCTGGCGCCGACGCCGGCGGCGATCGACGCTCCCATGCCGAGCTGGCTGCCGGCGTCGTCGCCGGCGTCGGGCAGGACGACGACGTCGCGCGCCGCGACGCTGCTGCGCGCGACGTCGACGAACGCCGCGGTCGTGACGACGACGGTGCGCAGGTGCGTCGCGAGCGCGTTGGCGAGCGTCTGCGCGAGCACGGTCGTTTCGCCGAGCGGCTGCGCAAGCTTGTGGTGGCCGACGCCGAAGCGCGAGCTGCGACCGGCGGCGAGCACCACCACGGTCGGACGGGCTGCCATGAGGCGAGGATGGAAGACCAGCATCGATCGAGGTAGTGGGAGGTCTACGTAAGGCCTTCCCCCAACGGCATCGGAGTGGCAAGACGTGCGCCACCGGCGTGCCGCGTTCCTATACTCGACCGATGACCGACCTGGCCGCGCTGCGCAAGAGCTACGAGCTCGCGGAGCTCGACGAGCAAGCGTCGGCCGCGGAGCCGATGCAGCAGTTCGAGCGCTGGCTCGGCGAGGCGATCGCCGCGCAGGTCCCCGAGCCGAACGCGATGACGCTCGCCACCGTCGGCGCCGACGGCCGGCCGTCGACGCGCATCGTCCTCATCAAGGCGTTCGACGCGCGCGGCATCGTCTGGTACACGAACTACCGGAGCAGGAAGGGCCGCGAGCTCGCGGTCCATCCGTTCGCGGCACTGCAGTTCCACTGGGTCGAGCTCGAGCGCGTCGTTCGCGTCGAGGGCGCGGTCGAGAAGGTCTCCGACGCCGAGTCCGACGCGTACTTCGCGTCGCGTCCGCTCGACTCGCGGATCGGCGCGTGGGCGTCGCCGCAGAGCGAGGTGATCGCGTCGCGCGCGACGCTGCTCGCCAACGCGGCGCGCTACGGCGCCCAGTTCATGCTGAAGCCGCCGCGGCCGCCGCACTGGGGCGGCTACCGGCTGCTGCCCGAGACGTGGGAGTTCTGGCAGGGACGCAAGTCCCGCCTCCACGACCGCCTTCGCTACCGCCGCGAAGGCGCGGCGTGGCTGCGCGAGCGGCTCGCGCCCTAGCGACTCGGAGTCAGGGCTCGCCGAGCCAGTAGTCGAGGTCCTCGTCGCGCCGCGACATGCGCGCGAAGTCGGGCTTGCCGCGCGGGCCCGTCATCGCGAGGTACTTGCCCGAGTCCGGGTACTCGACGATCTCGGGGCGCTCCTGCGTGCTGATCGAGAGGTACTTGAGCGGCGCATCGGACGTGTTGACGATCTGGTGCGGATAGTCGGGCCCGGGCGGCAGGAACGCGACGTCGCCGGCCTTCAGCTCGAGCATCTCGCCGGCGACGCGCAGCGCGCCGCGGCCCTCGAGGACGACGAACGCCTCCTCCTGGGCGTGGTGGAGGTGGTACGGGCACGAGCGCATCCCGGGCGGGACGATGTCGACGCTGATCCCGAGGCCGCGCGCCGCGGTTCCCGCGGCGAGGCGACCGCACAACGTGTCGTAGAGCGGCGGCCGCGACTCGCGCTCCTTCGGCAGCTCGTCGATGTTCCTGATCAGCTGCTGACGCAACGCTCGTGCCCGTTCGTTCATGCGTCGTCCTCGTTCCGGGTCGCTGGTCGCGATCATGCGCTTGCCATCGGTCACAGAACGGCGACGACCCTCCGGCACAATCGCGCCGCTTCGCTCGCTTCGACCGCACGCCCGTGAACAGCCTCTTCGCCTCGCTCGGCATCGAGTCGTGGAAGCCGTTCGCCGCCGCGCTGGTGCTGCCGCCGGTGCCGCTCCTGCTCCTCGTCCTGGTCGGCGCGCGGCTGCTGCTGCCGCGCCGCGGCATCGGCTGGCTCGTCGTCCTGGCGGGCGTCGCGCTGCTCTGGCTGTCGGCGTGCACGGGTGCGGCGCAGCTGCTCAGCCACGCGTTGCTGCAACCGCCGGCGGCGCTCAGCTTCGACCGCATCCGCGAGCTGCGCGCCGAGGCAACGGCGAAGAAGCCGCTCGCGATCGTCGTCCTCGGCGCCGGCAGCGAGCCGTTCGCGCCCGAGTACGGCGTCAGCAGCCTGCAGCCGTCGTCGCTCGAGCGGTTGCGCTACGGCATCTGGCTCGCCGGCCAGACCGGAGCGCCGCTCGCGTTCAGCGGCGGCGTCGGCTGGGCACAGCAAGGCTCGACGTCGGAGGCGCGCGTCGCCGCCAAGATCGCCGCCGAGGAGTTCAACCGCCCGATCCGCTGGATCGAGGACGGCTCGCGCGACACGCGCGAGAACGCCGCGAAGACGATCGCGCTGCTCAAGCCCGCCGGCATCCAGCACATCGTCCTCGTCACCCACGGCTACCACATGCCGCGCGCGCTGCGCGCGTTCACCGAGGCCGCCGGACCGGGGATCCAGATCGACGCCGCGCCGATGGGGCTGGCGCGCGGCCTCGTCGCACCGGCGCTCGAATGGCTGCCGAGCTCGAACGGTTTCCGCGACGTCCGCCAGCTGCTGCGCGAGCTCGCGGGACTTTCGCTCGGCGCTTGAGCGCGGCGGCGACGACCGCGATGACGTGGCACGGCGAGCTCGCGCTCGACTATCGCTCGCGCTCCGGCCGGACGATCGTCCGCGACCGCCACAGCGGACCGCTGCGCGTGCTGCGCGCGCTGCATCCCGAAGGCGGCGTCTGCCACAGCGTGCT
>DASSRF010000054.1:0-8439 GCA_035701945.1 Caldimonas sp.
GGCGAGCCCGGTGTCGCCGTTGCCGGCGTTGTTGTTGATGATCGTCAGGTCCTTCGCTCCCTGCTCGAGGAGCGCGCCGACGAGCTCGTTCGGCAGTCCCGCGGTCCCGAAGCCGCCGATCATCACCGTCGCGCCGTCGGCGACGTCGGCGACGGCTTCGCGCAGCGTCGCGACTTCCTTCTGGATCATCGCTTCTGCTTCGCTGCCAGGTCGCCGCGCGCCAGCGCCTCGATCGCCATCGCGTAGCCGGCGACACCGAAGCCGACGACGATGCCGGCGCACGCCGGCGAAAGGTACGAGTGGTGGCGAAACGGCTCGCGCGCGTGGACGTTCGAGAGGTGCACCTCGACCACCGGGACGCCGATCGCCTTGATCGCGTCGTGCAGCGCGACCGACGTGTGGGTGTAGGCGCCGGCGTTGAGGACGATGCCGGCGACGCTGCCGGCAGCGGCGGCGCCGGCGGCGTGCAGCCAGTCGATCAGGACGCCTTCGTGGTTCGTCTGGCGGAAGTCGATCTCGACCGCGTGCGCCTGGGCAGCGTTGCGGCACGCGCGCTCGAGATCGGCGATCGTCGTCGAGCCATAGACCGCCGGCTCGCGCGTCCCGAGCAGATTCAGGTTCGGCCCGTTGAGGACCCAGATCGTCGTCGGCATGCCCGTCCTTCCGCGGCGCCCGAGGCGTCGCCGCGGCGATTGTCAGGCCGAACGGCGATCGAGGGCGGCGGCAGCGCGCGAGGGCCTGCCGCCGCTCGATCGTTCAGCGCGGGCTGCCGCGGCGGATCAGGTTGACGATCGCCAGCAGGATGATGGCGCCGAGCAGCGAGACGCCCAGTCCGGCGAGGCTGAAGTCGTTCTGGTTGATCGTCCCGGTGCCGAACAGCGGCGCCAGCAGCCAGCCGCCGAGCAGCGCGCCGATGATGCCGACGACGACGTTCAGGATGACGCCCTGCTGCGCGTCGGTCCTCATGATCATGCTGGCGATCCAGCCGATGAGGCCGCCCACCACGAGCCAAATGATGAAGTTCATGCTCTTCCCCCGTTTCCAAGCCGTAGATGACGACCTGCCTATACCGGAAGTGGCATGTGCCGGCCGCGCTGAAGCTTTCCGGCGCCGCGCGAAGGTGGAGCCGGCAAGCGTCGCTAGGCTATGACGTGCCTGGTCGGACTCCCATCCGCCGGCACCGATACACCGTGTCGGCGCCTTCCTACAGGCAGCCGGCGGACCGCTTGCCGGCGCCCGGCGCTCAACCCGCGAGGACGATCGCGCCCTGGTAGATGGCCAGCAGGACGGCGCTGATGCCGACGTGTGCCGCGAGATGGCGGCCGCCCTTGCCGAGCGCGACTCCGAGCCGCGCGCCGAGGCAGCCCCAGACGCTGACCACGAGCAGCGCTCCGGCATCGCTCGCCTGCAGCGCCTGGCCGCTCGCCTTGGCGACTCCGATCACCGCGACCCAGATCCCGACCGCCATCACGGTCGCAGCAGTGATTTCGTTGAAGGAGGGCTTGCGCAGTTGGATGCCGAAGAGCGTCATGGCGGAGCGAAGGGGTGGCGAGCGGGTGAAAGGGTAGGCGGCTGCGGCGGACCGGACGCGCCGATGAACGGGTCGACGGCGCGCCAAATCGTCCGATCGGCAGCGGCGGGCGTCTGTGGCCCCGCTTCGTTCACCTTCCCTTCACCGACCCGGCCGGAGCGCCGCGTCGACTTCGCATTCTCTTCGCTCCGCGGCCCGATCCTGACGGCCACGCCGCGATTTGCGGTGCAACCCGTCGAAAAAGGCACACCCTCATGGCCACGCGTCGTTTCCCCCTGCTCGCGAAAGCGCTCTCGCTGCTCGCCGTCCTCGTCGCCCTGATGCTCGCGCTGCAGGCGGTGAGCGGAATCGTCGCCGAGCGCGAGGGGCGGCTGCGCGAGGCCGAGCGCAGCGTCGCGGCGAGCCTGGCGGCGGCGCAGACGATCGTCGGCCCGATCGTCTCGCGCGACTGCAGCGAGACGTGGGAGACGACGCAGGGCGAGGGCAAGGACCGGAAGACGATCGTCGAGCGCCGCGACTTCAAGCTGAGCGCGACGCCGGCGACGCTCGACGTCAAGGGCGACGTCGCGATCGAGCCGCGCTACCGCGGCATCTTCAAGGTCAACGGCTACGTCCTGAAGGCTCGGATGCGCGCCGGCTGGAGCGACGGCGTCGCGCTCGTCCCGCAGGCACAGCACGCGGGCTCGCGGCTGCAATGCGAGGCGCCGATCGTCTACGTCGCGCTCGGCGACTCGCGCGGCGTCCGCAGCGCCGCGGTCCAGCTCGACGGCAGCGTCGTCCCGGTGCTGGCGGGGACGCAGCACGGCGCGCATCCGCGCGGCTTCCACGCCGACGTCCCGGAGTCGTTCGCCGGTGCGCGCCGGCCGCTCGCCGCCGAGGTCGGGATCGAGCTCGTCGGCACCGGCGAGCTCGCGTTCGCTCCGATCGGCGGCAGCACCCAGGTCGCGCTCGCGTCCGACTGGCCGCACCCGTCGTTCGCCGGCCGCTTCCTGCCGCTCGAGCGGCAGGTCGGCGAAGCCGGCTTTTCCGCGCGCTGGCAGCTCAATTCGCTGGCGACGACGGCGCCGCAGGCGGCGGCGTTCGGCGGCCCGGCGTGCGGTCTCTACGACGGCGGCGACGACCCGCCGCCCGGCGAGGCGCGGCGCCGGCCGTGCGTCGAGACGTTCGGAGTCGCCTTCATCGACCCGGTGAGCCCGTACGTCCTCAGCGACCGCGCGACCAAGTACGGCCTGCTCTTCATCGCGCTCACGTTCGTCGGCGTCGGTGCGCTCGAGGTGCTGCGGCGGCTGCGCGTCCATCCGATCCAGTACCTGCTCGTCGGCTCGGCGCTCGCGATCTTCTTCCTGCTCCTCGTCAGCCTCTCGGAGCACGTGCCGTTCGCGGTCGCGTATCTCGCCGCCGCCGCGGCGTGCACCGCGCTGCTGACGTTCTACGGCGCGTTCGTCCTGCGCGGCAGCCGCGCCGGCGCCGCGTTCGGCGCAGCGATCGCCGGCCTCTTCGGCGCGCTCTACGCGCTGCTGCAGCTCGAGCAGACGGCGCTCCTGCTCGGCTCGATCCTGCTCTTCGCGGTGCTCGCCGCGGTGATGGTCGCGACGCGCCGGATCGACTGGTACGGCCTGTTCGCGCGGATGCGCGCCGAGAGCGGCGGCGCGATCGTCGGACCGCCACTGTCGTCCTGAGCGCGAGCGAACGATCGCGGCGGTGGTCGGCGACCGACGAGATCCTTCGCTTCGCTCAGGATGACACGGGGGAGCCGCCGAAGATCCGCTTCAGCTCGTACGGCGCGACGACCTCGAGCTGGTCGTAGCGGCACGCCGCGGGAGGCTTGTCGGGACGCCAGCGGACGAACGTCGTCGCGTGGCGGAAGCGGTCGCCCTGAAGGTGGTCGTACTTGACCTCGCAGACGCGCTCGGGCCTGAGCGGCTGCCATGCGAGGTCCTTGCCGGCGCTCCAGCGGCTCGTCGCCCCGGGCATGCGCTGCGCGCTCGCCGGCTCGCCGGCCTGCTCGGCCCAGTGCCGCCAAGGGTGGCCGCGGAGCGCATCGGTGCGCAACGGCGCGAGCTCGCGCGCGAGGGCGCGACGCACCGCCATCGTGAACGACGACGTCACGCCGACGTGGTGCAGCACGCCGGCATCGTCGTAGAGGCCGAGCAGCAACGAGCCGACCGCCTCCGGGCCGCCTTCCTCGGTCGTCTTGTGCCAGCGAAAGCCGGCGACGACGCAGTCGGCGGTGCGCGCGTGCTTGACCTTCAGCATCGCGCGCTTGCCCGGCTGGTACGGCGCATCGAGCGGCTTGGCGATGACGCCGTCGAGACCGGCGCCTTCGAACTCGCGCAGCCAGCGCGCAGCGACGCCGCCATCCTGCGTCGCCGGCGTCAGGTAGAGCGGCGGCCGCGCGTCGGCGAGCAGCGCCTCGAGCGCGGCGCGGCGCTCGTGCAGGGGGCGCTCGACCATGCTCTTGCCGTGTTCCGCGAGGAGGTCGAAGGCGACGAACGACGCCGGCGTCTGCACCGCGAGCTTGGCGACGCGCGATGCCGCGGGATGGAGCCGCTGCTGCAGCGCGTCGAAGTCGAGACCGTGCGCGCCGACGACGACGATCTCGCCGTCGACGACGACGCCGACCGGAAGCCGCTCGACGAGCGCGTCGTCGAGCTCGGGGAAATAGCGGTCGAGCGGCCGCAGATCGCGGCTCTGGATCGCGATCTCGCCCGCTGCCGGCCGAAACACGATCGCGCGAAAGCCGTCCCACTTCGGCTCGAAGAGAACGCCGTCGGCCGGCGGCAGCGCGTCGACGAGCTTGGCGAGCATCGGCTCGATCGGCGCCGGCGGCGGCACCGCCTTGGCGGCAGGAGCGGTGCGGGTGCGCGTCGCCATCGTCGCTGCACTCTAGCGGCTCGGCGCGCACGATGCCGCCATGCCATGATCCAGCGCACCTTGGCCCCGATCCAGATCCATCCGACCGCCCGCGCCGTCGCGTCGACGTGGTGGGGCCGCGGCGTCCTCCTCGTCGCCGTCGTGCTCCTTCTCGAGCACGCACGGCCGCTGCTGCTGCCGGTGACGATCGCGGTCGTCTTCACCTTCGTGCTCTCGGCGCCGGTGCGCGCGCTGCAGCGCGCCGGCGTCTCCGAGTACATCGGCGCCGGCCTCGTCATCGTCGCCGTGCTCGGCGTCGCCGTTCTCGTGCTGGCGCTCGTCGCCGCCCCCGCCGCGGCGTGGTGGTCGCGCGCGCCGCTGATCGTCCACGAGCTCGTCGAGGCGTTGCAGCGCTGGCGCGACGCGCTCTTTCCGTACGCGACGCCGGCGCAGCTCATCCGCGCACCGGCAGCCGCCGCGGCCGACCCGCTCGGCGAGCGGCTGGCGAGCGAGGGCTGGACGTTCACGCGGCTCGCGATCGGCGAGACGATCTCGTTCGCAGTGTCGGCGTCGGCGACGGTGATCCTGCTCTACTTCCTGCTCGCGTCGGAGCGCTGGCTCGTCGCGCGCACGATGGCGGTGGTGCGGCGGCCGCGCACGCGCGCGCTGATCCTCGCCGGCGTGCGCCAGGCGCAGCGCGACATCGGCCGCTTCATCGCGACGATGAGCCTCGTCAACGTCGCGCTCGGCGTCGCGACCGGGCTCGCGCTGTGGGCGATCGGGATGCCCAACCCGGTGCTCTGGGGCACGACGACCGCCGTGCTCGCGTTCATCCCGTACCTCGGGCCGCTCCTGGTCACGCTGCTGCTCCTGCTCGCCGGCAGCGTCACCTTCGGGACCGGCTGGGAGATGCTCGCTCCGCCGGCGGCGTTCCTCGTCCTGCACGGCATCGAGGCCAACTTCCTGAGCCCGATGATCATGGGGCACCGGCTTCAGGTCCGGCCGGTGTTCGTCTTCCTCGCGGTCATGGTCTGGGGCTGGCTCTGGGGGATCGCCGGCGCGTTTCTCGCCGTGCCGCTCCTGCTCGGCCTGCGCGCGGTCTGCAAGCGAACGCGCACACTCCGGGTGCTCTGCCACTATCTGGAGGGCGACTAGCCGGCGCGCTGCCGTCGAAGGCGAAGGTTGCGGCAGCGTCCTACTTGGGTGCGGCATTCCGGTTGCCAGAATCGTGCGAATGGACCGAGCCGGCCGCCCCATGCGCATCGCCTACGTCACCGAAACCTACCCGCCCGAGCTGAACGGAGTCTCGCTGACGGTCGAGCGGACCGTGCGCTTCCTGCGCGCGCGCGGCCACAACGTCGAGCTGATCCGGCCGCGCCAACCCGGCGAAGCCGCGCTCGACGCGAGCGACGAGCTGCGCACCGCAGGCTGCCCGATCCCGGTCTACCGCGAGATGCGCTTCGGCGTCTCGCGCATCGCGCCGCTGGTGCGGCGCTTCCGCACGACCACGCCCGAGCTCGTGCACCTCGCGACGCCCGGTCCTCTCGCGTGGGCGGCGCTCGCCGCGGCGCGCACGCTCGGCATCGCGACGACGTCGGACTTTCGCACCAACTTCCACCAGTACAGCCGCTACTACGGGCTCGGCGCGCTGGCGACGCCGGCGCTCGGGCTGCTGCGGCGCTTCCACAACCTGACGCAGCAGACCTTCGTGCCGACGCGTGCGACCGCGCGCGAGCTGCGCGCGGTGGGCTTCCACAACCTGACGACGATCGGACGCGGCGTCGACTCCGAGCGCTTCGCGCGGGCGCACCGCAGCGCCGAGCTGCGCCGCCAGTGGCACGCGGAGAGCGCCCCGGTGCTGCTCATGGTCGGCCGCATCGCCCCGGAGAAGAATGTCGAGCTCGGGCTTCGAGCGTTCGAGCGCGCGCGGCGGGCGCGCCCGGGCCTGCGCATGGTCGTCGTCGGCGACGGGCCGGCGCTCGGACGGTTGCGCGCCGCGCATCCCGACGTTCACTTCGCAGGCGTCCAGCGCGGCGCCGCGCTCGCCGCGCACTACGCGTCGGCCGACCTCTTCCTCTTTCCGAGCCTCACGGACACCTTCGGCAACGTCGTCCTCGAAGCGCTCGCGTCGGCGCTGCCGGTCGTCTCGTTCGCCGTCGCCGCCGCCGCCGAGCACGTCGACAACGGCAGCAGCGGCCGCCTCGTCGCCCCCGGCGACGAGGCCGCGTTCATCGCCGCGGTGGCTTCGCTCACCGCGCGCGGCGTCGCGCTCGATCCGATGCGCGCCGCCGCCGTCGCCGCCGCCAGGCGCGCGAGCTGGCCCGAGGTGCTCGCGCGCTTCGAGTCGCGACTGGAGGACACCCTCCATGCACGGGAAACGCCCGCGCCACGCATCGCCCTGGCCTGAGCACTCGCATCCGCTCTGGCTCGAGCGCGAGCTCTGGATCGCCCGCGAGCGCGCGATCGCGCTCTGGATGCACCGCGCGTCGACGCGCGACTGGGTCGTTCGCCTCCTCGATACGGTCAGCCGCGTCGGCGACGGCTGGATCTGGCTCGCGATCTTCGTCTGCCTGTGGATCGGCGGCGGTCCGGCCGGCACCTCGGCGACGATCCGCGCGGTCGGCGTCGGCGTCGTCAACCTGATCCTCTACCAGATCATCAAGCGCTGGATCGCGCGCCCGCGTCCGTACCGGACGTGCCCCGGGATCTGCGCGCGTTCGCGCTCGCTCGACGAGTTCAGCTTCCCGAGCGGGCACACGCTGCACTCGGTCGCGTTCAGCGTCATCCTGACCGCGTACTACCCGATCTCGGCGTTCTTCGTCTGGCCGCTGACGCTGCTGATCGCGCTGTCGCGGATGGTCCTCGGGCTGCACTATCCGAGCGACGTGGTCGTCGGCGCGCTGATCGGCGGCGTCACCGCCGCGGTCAGCTTCAACCTGCTCTGAGCGCGCGCCGCTAGAAGACGGTCGACGTTTCGCGGCCGCGCGAGCTGCGCATGAACTCGGCGACGGTCGCCGGCCTGCGCTTGTGCAGCGCGCGCGCGAGGATGCGCTGCCACGAGCGTCGCACCGCGGCGAAGTCGGCGTCGCGCGGATGCAGCTCGAGGCGCAGCACTGCGTTGCGGCGCTCGACAAGGTCGACGGCGGCGTTCCAGGCGAGCGACATCTGCCGCCGCCAGCCGCTCGACGTGCTGTAGACGACGCTCTGGCTGCGGACCGCGGCCTGCGACGGCAGGTGGATCAGCTCGCGCACGGTCGCCGTGTACTCGAACGGGCGCTTGAGCAGCGCGTCGCGCGCGCCGTCGCCGAGCAGCCACGCCGGCGCGACGAACCCCGACAACGGCCACCGGTTCTTCGCGAACCAGGCGATGCCGACGTCGATCCGCGCCAGCGCTTCGCGCTTCGACAGCGCCCAGAACTCGCCTTCGCCGCGCGTGTAGTGCGAGCGGCGGATGGCGTCGACCGCGCCCTTCGGCTCGCCCTCGTCGAGGTGCGTGCAGCCGTGCAGCGCGAGCTCGTCGCCGCGGCGCGCGCGTTCGCCGAGCCACGCTTCGAACTCCGCGGTCGGCTCTTCGCCGTGGTAGCGCGGCACCGCGAGGATCGTCACCGGCGCGTCGCCGACGACCTGGCGGACCGCGGTGAGCACGCGCACGCACGACTTGTGCGTCGAAGGGGCAGCGTCGTGCAGGACGATGCAGACGGTGGGCTCGTGGCTGGAATCGCTCATCGTTGCATCGCGGTGGTCGCGGCGGCGTCGCTCGCGGCCGCGCCGCCGCGCGCGCCGACCAGCCGCTGGTAGTGGGCGAGCAGCGACGGCAACACGCGCTGCCAGTCGCTCGCTTCGGCGCGCGTTCGCGCTGCACGCGCGCGCCGACCGCGATCGCAGGCGAAGAGCGCGGCGATGGCTTCGGCGAACGCGTTCGCGCTGCCTTCGCCGACGCCGATCGCGCCGCCGCCGTCGTCGCAGAGCTCGGCGAGGCCGGCGCTCGCGCGCAGCACGGCGGGCGTCGCGCACGCCATCGCCTCGAGCGCCGACAGGCCGAAGGTTTCCTGGTC
>DASSRF010000055.1:0-14967 GCA_035701945.1 Caldimonas sp.
GAAGAGCACGGCGGAGCCGAGCGCGAGCGCGGCACCGACCTGCTGCTCGCGGTCGAGGTGGAAGCCGCCGCTGCCGAACAGCTGCCAGAGGCCCGCCATGCACAGCGCCAGCCCCGCGATCGCGCGCAGCGAAGGCCGCTCGCCGCGGATCGGCCAGGCGAGCAAGGTCGCCCACACCGGCATCGTGTAGACGAGCAGCGCGCACTGTCCGACGCTCAGCCAGCGCATCGCGACCGTCGCGAGCCCCATCCAGGCGAAGACGTTGAGCGCCGC
Organism: Caldimonas sp.; assembly: GCA_035701945.1. Taxonomy (GTDB): domain Bacteria; phylum Pseudomonadota; class Gammaproteobacteria; order Burkholderiales; family Burkholderiaceae_C; genus Schlegelella_A. Next base: position 274 of record DASSRF010000055.1, read on the forward strand.
CGCGGCGACGACACGGGCGATCAGCGGACGCGGCACGACGAGCGACTCGCCGACCAGCACGGCAGCGAGCGCGCACGCGAGGCCCGCGACCGAGCCGGCGGCGCCGCGCGCGAAGAGCGGCGGCAGTTCGGCGAGGATCACCTTCATCGCCGGCCAGTTCAGGCCCCAGCCGAGCGAGGTGACGAGGAGGCACGCGAAGCCGATTGTCGTGGCGCTCGGCCGCTTCACGAAGGACATGGCGTGCGGACTATGCCGCGATCGCGCCGGCCGGACCGTCGCCGTCGCCGGGAAGGTCGTACGCTCTCGCCTTGTAGCCGATGCCTTCCGCCCACCGACCCATGCACCAGCGCAGCGCGATCCTCCTCCTCAACGTCGCCCACGCGGTCGACCACATGTTCCTGCTGATCTTCGCGACCGCGGTCGCGAGCATCGCCGCCGACTTCGGCTTCGCGCGCTGGGAAGACCTGATGCCGTTCGGCGTCGGCGCGTTCGTGATGTTCGGGCTCGGCTCGCTGCCGTCGGGGCGGCTCGGCGACCTCTGGGGGCGCCGCGCGATGATGATCGCGTTCTTCTTCGGCATCGGCGCGTCGTCGCTGGTCGCTTCGCTCGCGCAGGGGCCGTGGCAGCTCGCCGCGGCGCTGACGCTGATCGGCACCTTCGCGTCGATCTACCACCCGGTCGGCATCCCGATGCTGCTGCAGGGCGCGGTCCGCCCGGGCGCGACGATCGGCATCAACGGCCTCGCCGGCAATCTCGGCATCGCCGCCGCAGCGGCGCTCACGGGCCTCCTGATGCAATGGCTCGGCTGGCGCGCGGCGTTCGCGGTTCCCGGCCTCGTCTGCGTCGCGCTCGGCGTCGTCTTCATGCGCGTCGTCCCGCCCGAGACCGAGTCGCCCGCCAAGCGCAAGGGCGGCGCGCAGGTGCGGCTGTCGCGGGCGCAGGTGGCGCGCGCGCTCGCGGTCATGACGATGGCGTCGGCGACCGGCGGCATCCTCTTCAATCTCACGACCAACGGCAACGCGCAGCTGCTGACCGAGCGCTTCCGCGGCGTGATCAACGATCCCGCCACGCTCGGCCTGCTGCTCGCGAGCATCTACGCGGTCGCTTCGCTGGCGCAGGTCGTCGTCGGCCGGCTCATCGATCGCGTCGCGCTGAAGCCGCTGTACCTCGGCATCGCCTTGCTCCAGGTCCCCGTCCTGCTGCTGTCGGCGCACGAGCAGGGCTGGTGGCTCTACGCCGGAATGCTCGCGACGATGGTCTTCGTCTTCGGCGCGATTCCGTTCACCGACGCGATGATCGTCCGCTACGTCGACGACCGCATGCGCTCGCGCGTCGCCGGCATGCGTCTCGCGGTCTCGCTCGGCATCAGCTCGCTCGCGGTCTGGCTGCTCGGCCCGCTGGTGAAGGGCATGGGCTTCGACACGCTGCTCCTGGTGCTCGCCGGCGTGGCCATGTGCACCGCGTTGACGGTGCTCTGGCTGCCTTCGGAGGCGCCTGCGCCGGCGACGGCGACCGCCTGATCGTCGCGGACCGGCGCCGCTACGCGCCCGTCGTCGGCTCCGAGAGGAATTCGCAGAGCAGGCGATGGAACTGGTGCACGCCGCGCTCGTGCGTCGGCGAGTAGCGGCCGTTGCGGTAGAGGCGTGAGCGAAGGCCGCGCTGCACCGATTCGACGGCGGCCTCGTCCTCGAGCTCGACCTGGTCGAGCGCCGCGCCGGCGCCGCTGCCGAGGCGCGCGGGGTCGAGCACGTAGCCGCGAAAGACGATCCGCGTGCGCTCGGGAGCGAGCGGCTCGACGAGATTGAGCGACACGCCCCACGGGTAGAAGTTGAGCATCAGGTTCGGGAACACCCACCAGTAGTACGCCGCGACGCGCTTGCCGTGGTCGGGCGACGTCGGCGGCGGCGCGAACGCAGCGTCTTCGTCGTCGCGCGCGAGCGCGAGCTGCAGGTTGCCGTAGCGGCCGAGCTCGTACGTGTAGCGGTGCATGTCGAGCACCTCGTTCAGGGCGGGGTGCAGGAACGGGATGTGCAGGCCCTCGAGGTAGTTCTCGACGTAGAGCGCCCAGTGCGCGGCGATCTCGAAGGCGCGGTCGCGCGACGGATCGTGGCGCAGCTCGCCGAGCGGCAGCCACGCGAGCCGCGCGCCGAGGTCGGCGAAGAAGTCGTCGAACGGCGCCGCGGGCGCGAGCGACGCGAAGCCCTGGCGCGCGAAGGTGCCGAACGCCACGCGCGGCAGGTCGTCGGCAGGCGACGGAAAGTCGCGTGCGCCGTCGAAGCCGGGCATGAAGGTCATCCGGCCGGCGAGGTCGAACCGGCGCGAGTGGTAGCCGCAGCGGATCTGCTCGGCGCGGCACGGCGTGTGCACGAGGACGTTGCCGCGGTGCGTGCAGACGTTCGAGAGGCAGCGCAGCTCCCCCGCCGCGTCGCGCGCGAGCAGCAGCGGCTCGCCGAGGTGCCCGGGCAGCAGCTCGCGCGGCGAGAGCGATCCGGCGACCGCGACGTCGTCGAGGTCGCCGAGCCACTGCCATGTCCTCGCGAAGACGCGCTCGCGCGTCAGCGCGTGCACCCCGGGATCGAGATAGAACGCGCTCGGCAGCGTTCGCGCGCGCGCGACGTCCGGGTCGATCGTGAAGGCGAACGCCATGGCTTCTGGTCGGCGACCAGAATACCAGCGGCGTTCGCCGCGTCAGCGGTGGACGACCTTGCGGCGCCGCCAGCCGAGCAGCGCGAGACCGACGCCGATGAGCGTCACGACCTCGGGCTCCGGAACCGCCGCGATCGCGCCGAACAGCCCCGCCGTCTCGCCGTTGATGCCGTCGGCGAAGTAGAGGATGTTGGCGTCGCCGCCGCTGCCGGCACCGCTGCCGAACATCAGTCCCCAGAGCCCGCCGGGCGTGTTGCCGGCGCCGACGTCGATCGCGATCGAGCCGCGGAACTCGCCGGTGACAGGATCGAACGCGTTGATCTCGCTGTTCGCGAAGCTGAAGTTGCCGACGAGCAGGTCGCCGCCGAACGGGCCGAAGCCGGCGGGCGCGAGCGCGAGGCCCCACGGCGCCGCGAGCTCGCTGCCGCTGATCAGCCGCTGCAGGAAGGCGCCGCTCTCGTCGAAGACGCTGACGAACCCTTGGCCCGGCGTCGCCGCGCGCTGCGCCGCGAGCCCGGCCGGCGCGTACGTCACGTAGACCTTGCCGCCGATGTCCTGCACGTTGAAGGGAACGAACCCGGTCGGCAGGTTCGGGTCGCTGAATGCGGCTCCGCTCACCGCGGCGAAGTTGCTGTCGAAGACGTGGATCGCGCCGCCGGCGCTGTCGGCGGCGTAGAGGCGCGTTCCGGCGCTATCGATCGCGAGCCCGGTGTAGACGGCACCCGGCGTCGTGACCATGATCGACGACGACAGGCCGCCGGCCCAGCCGGAGATCGTTCCGTTGAGGTTCGCGAACAGGAACCTGGACGAGCTGGCCGGCGTGTTCGGCGTCAGCTGGAACGACGCCGTGTTGGTGTTGTTGACCTGCCCCGTCGGCCCCTGGGCCGGGCCGGCGCCGAAGGTCGGGATCGCGACGAATCCGTTCGCGTTGACGCCGAGCACCTGGGTGACGTTCGTGCCGTTGGTGATCGCGTACAGCGTGCTGCTGTTCATCCCCTGGTTCGACGTCCAGAACGGGCTCGTCGGCGACCGCGAGATGCCCCACGGGTTGATCAGGCGCGGGTCGGTGATCGCCGCCAGCCCGGGCACGCTCGAGACGAGGTTCGTCTGCGCGTACTGCGCTCCCGCCGGCAGCGGCGAGCCGAGGGCGGCGATCGTCAGCGCGGCGGCGACGCCGGCGTGCGATGCATGGGTGAGGCCGAAAGAGAGCAGGGTCCGCTTCACGTCGAGTCTCCAGGTGTTGTTGTTGCGAACGGGCGCGCGCTCGCGGGCTCGACCGCGGGCGTGACGTGAATGCGCCGATTCGCCCACACGGTTCAATCGACCTGCCGCCGGCAGGGACATGCGCGAGCGCGACCGCGAGTCGCGAGTCGCCCGTGCGCGTGGCGTGAACAGGCCCTAGCTCGAAGCGACGCCGACCGGCTCGCCGAGGTTCTGCATCAGCCGGTTCGCCCAGCCGAAGATCGCGACCGCGTGCAGGAGGTCGACGATCTCCTCGTCGCTCATGCCGGCGGCGCGCAGCGGTGCGACGTCGTCGGCGCCGAGCGCGCTCGGCCGCTCGGTGACGGCGATCGCGAAGCGCGCGATCGCGCGCTCGCGCTCGTTCGTGCCCGCCGTCTTCGCGTCGTCGAAGACCTGCTCGACCGTGTCCGTTCGCCTGGCGAGCTGCTCGAAGCGCTGCGCGTGCACCGACGTGCAGTAGACGCAGCCGTTGGTCACCGAGACGACCATCGCGCCGAGCTCGCGCTCGGCGCGCGGCAGGCCGCCGGGCGCGTACATGATCGCGTTGTACGCGGCCGAGCGGTGGCGCAGCATCAGCGGCTGGTGGGCGAGCGTCAGGTAGTACGGCGACGTCCGCGATTGCGGGTGGCTCTCGTCGAGCACCGCGAGCTGCAGCGGCGTCGCCGCGGCGATCTCGAGCGGGCGCAGCCACGAACGCCACTCGAGCGTCTCGTCGGTGAAGCCGTTGCGCCGGATCGTCATCGCCGGCCTCCCGCACCGCGCGCCTCGTCGCGCTTCAACGCTGCGAGGGCCGAGAGCCCCGCCACCACGCGCAGCTGGTACGACACGAAGGCGACGAGCTGCGCCAGCGCGACGATGGCGGCGTCGTCGAGTCCGGCGCGGCGCAGCTCGTCGAGCGCGGCGCGGTCGCCGAGCCGGGGGTCGGTGGTGAGCTTGCCTGCGAACGCGAGCATCGCCGGCAGGGCCGCGGAGGCTGGCGCGACGCCGCTCGTCGACCTGCCCGCGCCGGGCGCGTCGCCGCCGAGGCGCTGCGCGTAGTGGCGCGCGAGGCTCTTCGCACCGGCGAGCGTGCAGACGTGCTCGGCGACGCGCACTCGGTCGGCGGTCGAGAGGCCCGGCACCGGCTCGTCGAGCAGCGCGTCGTGGCTCGCCTGCGTCGCCTCGACGACGGTGACGCGGAACCGCCGCGCGCGGTGCAGCGGGTCGCCGGCGGCGAGGCCGGCGGCGCGGTCGACGACGTCGGTGTCGCTCTCGTGCGGTGCAGACATGGCGATGACGGAAGTGGACGCGCGATGTTGGCACGGATGCCGTCCGGGCATTGCGCTCGCCGCCAGAATCGCGCTCTTGAGCGCTCCGAGCGATCTCCCCGCCCGCCTCGATGCGCTGCCGTGGTCGCGCTGGCACTGGCGCGTCGTCTTCGCGCTCGGGGCGGCCTGGGTCCTCGACGGTCTCGAGGTCACGATCGTCGGCTCGGTCGGCAGCGTGCTCGAGCGCCCCGACACGCTCGGCCTCGGTGCGGCGCAGGTCGGCTGGGCGGGATCGCTCTACGTCGCCGGCGCGGTGCTCGGCGCGCTCGTGTTCGGTCGACTCGCCGACCGCCTCGGGCGCAAGCGCCTCTTCCTGACCACGCTGGCGGTGTACATGGGCGCGACGGTCGCGACCGGGCTCTCGACCGGCTTTGCCAGCTTCGCGCTCTTTCGTTTCCTCACCGGCTTCGGCATCGGCGGCGAGTACGCGGCGATCAACTCGGCGATCGACGAGCTGATCCCGGCGCGCGTGCGCGGCCGGGTGAACCTCGCGATCAACGGCAGCTTCTGGATCGGCGCGGCGCTCGGCGCGCTGCTGAGCCTCGTGCTGCTCGATGCGCGCGTGCTCGGCCCGGAGCTCGGCTGGCGCGCCGGCTTCCTGCTCGGCGCGGTGCTGGCGGTGGCGATCGTCCTCGTCCGGCGCCACGTTCCCGAGAGCCCGCGCTGGCTGCTCGCCCACGGCCGCGGCGTCGAGGCGGAGCGCATCGTCGCCGCGATCGAGCGGGCGGCAGGCGACGACGCTGCGCGCGCGGCGCCGGCCGCGCACGGCGCCATCGCACCCGGCGCGGACACCGCGGTGCGCGCGCTGCCCACGCTCGCCGATGTCGCACGCGTGCTGCGCCGGCCGCCGTACGCCCGGCGCAGCGCGCTCGTGCTCGCGCTGATGGCGTCGCAGGCGTTCTTCTACAACGCGATCTTCTTCACCTACGCGCTGGTGCTGACGCGCTTCTACGCCGTCCCGGACGCGCAGGTCGGCCTCTACATCCTCCCGTTCGCGGCCGGCAACGTGCTCGGGCCGCTCGTGCTCGGGCCGCTGTTCGATCGCCTCGGCCGCCGCCGCATGATCGCCGCGACCTACGCGCTTTCCGGTCTCGCGCTCGTGCTCACGGGCGCGGGGTTCGTCGCCGGCGTGCTCGACGCGGCGACGCAGACGCTCGCGTGGTCGGCAGTCTTCTTCCTCGCCTCGGCGGCAGCGAGCTCGGCGTATCTCACCGTGAGCGAGGTGTTCCCGCTCGAGATCCGGGCGTTCGCGATCGCGATCTTCTACGCGGTCGGAACCGCGCTCGGCGGGTTCGTCGCGCCGGCGCTCTTCGGCTTGCTCATCGCCAGCGGCGAGCGCACCAACGTGTTCGCCGGCTACGCCTTCGGTGCGCTGCTCATGGTCGCGGCCGCGGCGGTCGCGTGGCGGTGGGCCGTCGATGCGGAACGCAGGCCGCTCGAGGAGATCTCGCCGCCGCTGCCGATCGACGGCAGCTCGCGAGCGCGGGCGGCGCCGCCCGGTTGACGGCGCGCCGGCACGCAGTCAACGCGCGCCCGGCAGCGGCTCGGCGACCCACTCGTCGCCGAAGATCTCCGGCTCGTCGTACGCCTGCATCCGCGCGTAGTGGGTCTCGATGTCTTCGCCGTAGAGGAGCGCCGCGATCGTGTCGGCGAATTGCAGCGCGCCTTCGCTGATCGCCGGGATGTCGCCGGTGACGACGCCGAGCGAGAGCGTCGCCGGGTAGGTGAGCGTGTGGACGCGCTCGAGGCCCGGGCACTGGATGCCTTCGCGCGGCTGGAACTCGAACGCGCGGCCGAGGTCGGGGCTCTCGGCGAGCTCTTCGTCCTCTTCGCCCGGCGCCGGCGTGTAGCGGTCCTTCCAGACGCGGATGCACGGCGCGATGCGGCGCAGCATCGAGCGCTGCTTCCAGTCGACCTTGAAGCCGGTCGCGAAGATCAGGAAGTCGAGCTCGATCGCCCCGGCCGACGTGCGAACGTCGAGCGCGCCGCGCGCGTTCACGTCGGCGCCGAGCGTGGCGACGCCGAGATGGAAGTGCGCGTTCGCGAAGCGCGCGACGCGCTGCGTGCTGTTTCTCGGCGGCGGCACCTGCGAGACGTTGATGTAGTGGCGGATGCGCCACTTCCACCCGTCGGGCAGGCGCGCGAAGCCCTGCACGAAGCCCGGATTGCCGGCGCCCTTGCCCTTGTTGACGCGCGGCAGGTCGGTGCGGCGAACGAGCAGGTGCACGCTCGCCGCGCCGCACTCGAGCGCGGTCGCGGCGCTGTCCATCGCCGACGCGCCGCCGCCGATCACGCCGACGCGAAGGCCCTGCAGCGCCGCATAGTCGTTGTCGTCGGACGAGTGCGCCCAGCGCGTTCGCGGCAGCCGCTCGGCCCACGCCGGGATCGCGGCGCCGCCGAGGCCGGCGCGGCCGGTCGCGAGGAGGACGTGGCGCGCGAACGCGCGCGTGGTCGTGCGCTGCGCTGCGTTCGAAGTCGCTTCGAGCCTCAGCTCGACGACGCCGCCGGCGCGCGGAACGACGTCGGTGACGCGGCAGTCGTTGACGACCGGCAGCGCGAGCACGTCGCGGTACCAGCGCAGGTAGTCCATCCACTGCAGGCGGGGGATCTTGTCGAGCGCGTCCCACGCGTCGCGGCCCCACTGCGCCTCGAACCACGCCCGGAACGTCAGCGACGGGATGCCGAGCGCGGGCCCGGCGAGCTGCTTCGGGCTGCGCAGCGTCTCCATGCGCGCCGTCGTCGCCCATGGGCCTTCGCGCCCGGCGGGCGCTTCGTCGTAGGCGACGGCGGTCATGCCGCGCTGCAGCAGCGCAGCGGCGGCGGCGAGGCCGGTCATGCCGGCGCCGACGATCGCGACGTCGACGACCGCCTCGCCGTCGCGCTCGAGCTGCGGCGTCCAGCGCGGCGCCGGCAGCTGCAGGAACGCCAGCTCGTCGGCGAGCCGCGCCTCGAGCGCCGCCAGGCCGGCGATCGTCATTGCGCCTGGATCTTGGCCTCGCGCACGACGCGGCCCCACTTCTCGGTCTCGTCGGCGATCGTCTTCGCGAGCTGCTCGGGCGTGCCGCCGAGCGTCGAGACGCCGATGTCGGCCAGGCGCTTCTTCACCGCGGGGTCGGCCAGCAACTCGTTGGCGACCGCGTTCATCTTCTGGATCACCGCGCCTGGCGTGCCCTTGGGCGCGAGCAGCGCGAACCAGGTCGACGACAGCAGCCTGGGCTGGCCGAGCTCGGCGGTGGTCGGAACGTCGGGCAGGCCCGGCGAGCGCTGCGGTGCCATCACCGCGATCGCGCGCACCTTGCCGCTCTTCACCTGGCCGGCGATGCCGGGAATGAGCTGGAACATCAGCTGGATCTCGCCGGCGATGAGGTTGGTCGTCGCCGTGCCGGGAGCGTTGTACGGCACGTGCAGCATCTGTGCGCCGGTCTCGCGCATGAAGAGCTCGCCGGCGAGGTGCATCGAGCTGCCGATCCCGGTCGAGCCGAAGTTGAGCTTGCCGGGATTGGCCTTCGCGTACTTCTCGAACTCGGCGAGGTCCTTCGCCGGAATGTCGTTGTTGACGACGAGGATGTTCGGCACGTCGGCGACGAGGACGATCGGCACGAAGTCCTTCTGCGCGTCGAAGGGCAGGTTCTTGTAGAGCGACTTGTTGACGGCGAGCGTGCCGGCCCAGCTGAACAGGAAGTGGTAGCCGTCGCCCGGCTCCTTCGCCGCGGCGGCGGCGCCGATGTTGCCGTTGGCGCCGGCCTTGTTGTCGATCACGAAGGTCGCGCCGAGGCGCTTCTGCAGCTCCTCGGCGACGATGCGCGCGATCGTGTCGCCGGTGCCGCTGCCGCCCGGTGCGGGGACGACGAGCTGGATCGTCCTGCCGGGCTGCGGCCAGTCCTGGGCGAGCGCCGGGCTGGCGGCGAGGGCGGCGAAGGCGGCGAGGGCGGCGAGGGCGGCGACGAAGGAACGGCGTCCGGACATGGCGAAGCTCACGAAGATGCGCTGCCGCGATGTTGGCACGGACAGGTGGCCGCGCGCAGCGGGGGCGTCGCGCGTCTCCGACAATGGCTGTTCGCCATGGACGCGGCCGTGCCGCGTGACGAAGGGATCCGCATGCAGTACACCAAGCTCGGCCGCACCGGCCTCGACGTCTCGCGCCTCTGCCTCGGCTGCATGAGCTACGGCGAGCCCGACCGCGGCAACCACCCGTGGACGCTCGGCGAGGCGGCGAGCCGGCCGTTCCTGAAGAAGGCGCTCGACCTCGGCATCAACTTCTTCGACACCGCCAACGTCTACTCGGCGGGCTCGAGCGAGGAGATCGTCGGCCGCGCGCTGCTCGGCTACGCGCGGCGCGGCGAGATCGTGCTCGCGACCAAGGTCAACCAGCGCATGCACAGCGGGCCGAACGGCATGGGCCTGTCGAGGAAGGCGATCTTCGCGGAGATCGACGCCAGCCTGAAGCGGCTCGGCACCGACTTCGTCGACCTCTACCAGATCCACCGCTGGGATCCGACGGTGCCGATCGAGGAGACGCTGGAAGCGCTGAACGACGTCGTCCGCGCCGGCAAGGCGCTCCACATCGGCGCGTCGTCGATGTACGCGTGGCAGTTCGCGAAGGCGCTGCGCGTCTCCGAGCGCAACGGCTGGGCGCGCTTCCAGACGATGCAGAACTACCTCAACCTGCTCTACCGCGAGGAAGAGCGCGAGATGCTGCCGCTGTGCAGCGACGAGGGGATCGGCGTCATCCCGTGGAGCCCGCTCGCGCGCGGCCGGCTCGCGCGCGACTGGGAGACGACGAGCGAGCGCTCCGAGACGGACAACTTCGGCCGCACGCTCTACGCGCGCACCGCCGACGCCGACCGCAAGGTCGCCGACGCGCTCGCCGCGGTCGCGGCGCGGCTCGGCCGGCCGCGCGCGCAGGTCGCGCTCGCGTGGGTGCTCGCCAAGCCCGAGGTGACGGCGCCGATCGTCGGCGCGACGCGGCTCGAGCAGCTCGACGACGCCGTCGCGGCGCTGACGCTCACGCTCTCCAGGGAAGACATCGCCGAGCTCGAGGCGCCGTACGTGCCGCATCCGGTGCTCGGGCACGACTGACCGCGACCGCGGCTTCACGCCGCAGCGACGACGGGATGCGCGTAGAGGAGCGCTTCAGCGCCGAGGAACTCGATCCTGCGCTCGAGCGTCGCGCCGAGCCGCTTGGCGAGCGCGATCGAGCGCGCGTTGTCGGGGCGGATCAGGCTGATCAACTCGCGAATCCCGAGCTTTGCGCGGCCGTGGGCGATCGCGGCCGCGGCCGCTTCGAGCGCGAAGCCGTGTCCCCACGCGTCGCGCGCGAGCAGCCAGCCGAGCTCGCACGCCGGCCAGCCGTGCGGGTTGAGGAAGCCGACCCGACCGATCAGGCGGCCGCTCGCGCGCTCCTCGACCGCCCACATGCCGTAGCCGTGCAGCGCCCATTCGCCGAGAAAGAGCGCCATCTGCCGCCAGGCGACGTCTGCGCCGACGGCGCCGCCCGCGCCGATGAAGCGCATCACCTCGTCGTCGGCGCACATCTCGGCGTAGGCGTCGAGGTCGTCGTCGCGGAACATGCGCAGGTCGAGTCGTGCGGTGGCGAGCCGGTGCATCGCGGCACGATAGCGCCCGCCGACGCGGTTCCCTCCGAGCCCAGCGCGGGCTACGATGCGCGGCGGGGAGGGTCCTCGCATGTCGATCGCCGCCTTCGAACGCAAGCCGCGCGCGTCGCGCCGTCGTCTGCTGCAAGGGATCGGAGGCGTGGCCGTCGCAGCGGCGCTGCCGCTGCCGCGGAGCAGGGCGGCGACGCTGCCGCGCGTCGCGATCGTCGGCGGCGGCATGGCCGGGGTCGCGTGCGCCTGGCTGCTCGACGGCGTCTGCGACGTCCGGCTGTTCGAGGCCCGCGATGCGCTCGGCGGCAACGTGCGAACGGTGCCGCTCGTGCTCGGCGGCCAGGCGCGCGCGGTCGACCTCGGCGCGCAGTACTTCCACCCCGGTCCGTATCCCACCTACGTGCAGTTGCTCGAGCAGCTCGGCCTCTGGCCGGTGGCGACGGGCGAAGCGCGCGCGTTCACGGCCTCGATCACGCTCGACGCTGCCAACGAGAGCCTGCCGCGCTTCGTCTCGCCGATCCTGCCGGGGCGCACCTGGCCGCTCTTCGCCGACTGGAACAAGCCGGCAGTGCAGGCGTTCCGCACGACCTTCAACGCGGCGCGCAGGCGCGAGCAGAAGGACGCCTCGTGGCAGCTGCCGATGGCCGAATGGCTCGCGACGCTGCCGATCACGCCGGCGCAGGCCGACACGCTGATCGAGCCGTGGGCAGCGTCGCTCAACTCGGGCGACATCGCGCAGACCGGCGGCCTGTCGGCGCGCTCGCTGATGGTCTTCGCCGCCGGCGCGCTTCCCGACTCGCAGCTCGACCCGATCGTCTACTACGTGCTCGAGCGCGGCATGGTCGAGCCGCTGAACCGCATGGTCGCGCAGCTGACGACCGCGCAGGTCGCGACCGGCAATCCGATCGACGCGGTCGCGCCGGGGGCCGGCGGCGGCTGGGTCGTGCAGCCGCACCAGGGGCCGGCGCAGCAGGTCGACGCAGTCGTGTTCGCTGCATCGGGTCCGCCGACGCTGGCGCTGCTGCAAGGCCTCCCAGGCACGGCCATCGCGCGCAATGCGCTGCAGGCGATCGGCTTCTATCCGGCGCGCGTGGCGCTGCACGCGGATCCGGCGTTCGCACCCGCCGACCCGGCCTGGTGGTCGTTCCTCAACTGCCGTGTCGACGGCAACTTCTGCGAGGCGTCGATGTGGCTCGATGCGGTGCTCGGCGTCGAGGGCCTCTGGAAGAGCTGGACCACGCACCGCGCATTGCCGCAGCAGGTGCTCGCGAGCGCCGACTTCGTCCACTTCGCGCCGTCGCCGGCCGCCATCAAGGCGCAGCGCGTGCTCGCGACGCAGCAGGGCCGCGGCGGGCTCTGGTTCGCTGGCGGCTACACGCTGCCGTTCGATTCGCAGGAGACGGCGCTGCTGTCGGCGATGACGGTGGCCGACGGACTCGCGGCCGGCAACGCACGGACGCGGCAGCTGCGGCGCGCGCGCGCCCTCGACTTCAGCGCCTGAGCGGCCGCGGGCCAAGCGCGCCGCCGTCGCAACCGCGATCAGCGCGTCTGCCGCGTCGCCGGCTTGCCGCCGGTGAACGAAGGCGCCTGCCGCAGCGACTGGAATGCTGCCGGCTCGGACCTGCGCGTCGCGTAGTCGACGCCGCTGAGGGCACCGAGGATCATGAGCGTCGCCAGCGCCGTCGCGGCGACGATGCGCACGGCCGCCGCCGATGTCCGCAGGCGCATGAAGAGCCAGACGACGATCGCCGACTTGACGAACGCGATGACGAGTCCCGCGACTGCGTTGCCGGCGCCGAGGTCGAGGTAGGCGCTGCCGAGGCTCGTCAGCATCAGCGCCAGCAGCACGACCCATGCGATCGCGAATGCGCGCGCACGCGAGCGAAGCTGCGTCGTCTCGTTCATGCGTGCCGCTCGACGAGATAGATCAGCGGATAGAGGACGATCCAGATCACGTCGACGAAGTGCCAGTAGAGCGCCATCGTGTCGACGCGGCTCGAGGTCGGCCACGACTTCTTCCTGCCGGTCGCCCACGCGAACGCGGCGACGCCGACGATGCCGATCGCCAGGTGCACCGCGTGCAGGCCGGTCATCACGAAATAGAGGACCCAGAACAGCTCGGCGCCGGGAACGTCGGCGAGCGCGAAGCCGGCGAGCGGAAAGAGGTGCTCGCTCCACTCGTGCGAGTACTCGACGCCCTTGATCGCGATGAACGCGACGCCGAGCGCGGCCGTCGCCCAGAGCGCGCGCGACGTCCAGCGGCGCTGCGCCGGGTCTTCGGCGCACGCGACCGCGAACGCGACGACCGCGCTGCTCGTCAGCAGCACCGCGGTGTTGATCGTGCCGAGGACGACGTCGGTGTGCCGCGCCGCGATCGCGAAGCCGTGCGGCCAGTGCGTCCGGCCGTAGGCGTACGACAGGAACAGGCCGCCGAAGAAGAGCACCTCGGTGCCGAGGAAGATCCACATGCCGAGCTGCCCGATCCGCGGTTCGGCCTGTGGCGACATCGGAACCGGCGGTGCGATCGCGCTCATGTCGATGCGGTGCGCGCGGCGCGCGCCGGCTCGGCCCCGGTCGGCGTCCGGTAGTCGTAGACGCGCTCCGGAACGGTCGGCGGCCGGTCGAAGTTGTGCGTCGGCGGCGGCGAGCGCGTCTGCCATTCGAGGCCGAGCGCGCCGAACGGATTCGCGCTCGCCCGGCACGACGCGCGCAGCGAATAGGCGAGATAGACGAGGGGCAGCAGGTAGCCGAGCGCGAGCACCACCGCGCCCATCGAGGACGCCATGTGCAGCTGGTGGAACTCGGGTGGATACGCGTGGTAGCGGCGCGGCATGCCGTGCAGTCCGAGCAGGAACTGCGGGAAGAACGTGAGGTTGAAGCCGACGAAGATCAGCACCGCCGCGATCCGGCCCCAGAGCTCCGGGTACATCCGGCCGGTCGCCTTCGGCCACCAGAAATGGAGCGCGCCGAAGTACGCCATCACCGAGCCGCCGACCATGATGTAGTGGAAGTGGGCGACGACGAAGTAGGTGTCGGTGAGATGGACGTCGAGCGCGAGCGACGCGACGAAGAGGCCGGTGAGGCCGCCGATGGTGAAGAGCCCGACGAAGCCGAGCGCGTAGAGCATCGGCGCGTCGAACCGGATCGAGCCCTTGTAGAGCGTCGCCGTCCAGTTGAAGACCTTGATCGCCGACGGCACCGCGACGAGGAAGCTGAGCAGCGAGAAGACGAGGCTCGCCGCGAGCGACTGGCCGCTCACGAACATGTGGTGGCCCCAGACGAGAAAGCCGATGCTCGCGATGCCGAGGATCGCGTATGCCATGAAGCGGTAGCCGAAGATGCGCTTGCGCGCGAAGCACGGAACGATCTCGCTGACCACGCCCATCGCCGGCAGCACCATGATGTAGACCGCCGGGTGCGAGTAGAACCAGAACAGGTGCTGGAACAGGATCGGGTCGCCGCCCCGGCTCGGGTCGAAGAAGCCGAAGTGGAAGAGCCGCTCGAGCGCCACCAGCAGGATCGTGATCGCCACCACCGGCGTGCCCAGCACCTGGATGATCGAGGTCGCGTAGTGGGCCCACACGAACAGGGGCATGCGGAACCAGGTGAGCCCCGGCGCGCGCATCTTGTGGATCGTGACGATGAAGTTGAGCCCGGTCAGGATCGACGAGAAGCCGGCGATGAAGATGCCGACCGCGGCGACCGCCACGTTGCTCTCGGCGAAGGCCGTGCTGTAGGGCGTGTAGAAGGTCCAGCCGGTGTCCACACCGCCGGCGACCAGCGCGGCGATGGTGAACAGGCCGCCGCCCACGTACAGGTACCAGCTCGCGAGGTTCAGGCGCGGGAAGGCCAGGTCGCGCGCGCCGATCATGAGCGGCATCAGGAAGTTGCCG
>DASSRF010000056.1:0-4776 GCA_035701945.1 Caldimonas sp.
CCCTGTTTTGCGGAAGTAAAGGAGGAGGGCCGGCCGTTCAGGCCAGGCCCGGGGGACATGGAGCAAAGCAGGGCGCCCTGTCGTCCCGATCCCGTGCGCACCGATCAACCAAGCCGTGTGGCTTGGTGTCACCGCACCAACAGGCGGAAGCGAACGGTCGTGCTAAAAACGGCGTTCGCCGCGCCCGGAGACATCGATGGACCTCGCATTCACCCCCGAAGAGCTCGCCTTTCGCGAGCAGATCCGCGCCTGGGTGCGCGACAACCTGCCCAAGGACATCAGCGACAAGGTCAGGAACTCGATCCACCTGACGCGCGACGACATGCAGCGCTGGGCCAAGATCCTCGGCCAGAAGGGCTGGCTCGGCTGGGGCTGGCCGAAGGAGTTCGGCGGCCCCGGCTGGAACGCGATCCAGAAGCACCTGTTCGAGGAAGAGACCGCGCTCGCCGGCGCACCGCGCGTCGTCCCGTTCGGGCCGGTGATGGTCGCGCCCGTGATCATGGCGTTCGGCACTCCCGAACAGCAGAAGCGCTTCCTCCCGGGGATCGCGAGCGGCGAGGTCTGGTGGAGCCAGGGCTACAGCGAGCCCGGCTCGGGCTCCGACCTGGCGTCGCTGAAGACGCGCGCCGAGCGCCGCGGCGACAAGTACATCGTCAACGGCCAGAAGACCTGGACGACGCTCGGCCAGTACGGCGACTGGATCTTCTGCCTCGTCCGCACGAGCAACGAAGGCAAGCCCCAGACCGGGATCAGCTTCCTGTTGATCGACATGAAGAGTCCGGGAATCACGGTGCGGCCGATCATCACGATGGACGGCGCGCACGAGGTCAACGAGGTCTTCTTCGACAACGTCGAGGTTCCCGCCGACCAGCTGATCGGCGAGGAGAACAAGGGCTGGAACTACGCCAAGTTCCTGCTCGCGCACGAGCGCACCAACATCGCCGACGTCAACCGCGCCAAGCGCGAGCTCGAGCGGCTCAAGCGGATCGCCAAGGCCGAGGGCGTCTGGGACGACACGCGCTTTCGCGACCAGATCGCGCTCCTCGAGGTCGACGTCGTCGCGCTCGAGATGATGGTGCTGCGCGTCCTCTCGGCCGAGAAGAGCGGCAAGCAGAGCCTCGACGTCGCCGGCCTGCTGAAGATCCGCGGCAGCGAGATCCAGCAGCGCTACAGCGAGCTGATGATGCTCGCCGCCGGGCCGGCGGCCGTGCCCCTGCGCGCCGACCTCGTCGCCGCCGGTTGGCAGCCCGACCAGAGCGCCGGCGAGTTCGTCGCGCCGCTCGCCGGCACGTACTTCAACATGCGCAAGACGACGATCTACGGCGGCAGCAACGAAGTGCAACGAAACATCGTCGCCCAGACTGTGCTCGGCTGAGCCGAGGACAGCCCGGGCGCTGCCCGACAGGATTGCTCCCATCCCCTGCCCCTTCCCTCCGGGAGGGAAGGGGTTCTAGTCAGAGGTGATGTATGGATTTCGACTTCAGCGACGACCAGGAGATGCTGCGCGACACCGTGCGCCGCTGGGTCGAGCGCGGCTACGACTTCGAGCGCCGGCGCGGCATCGTCAAGGCGGGCGGCTTCTCGCGCGACGCGTGGAAGGAGATCGCCGACCTCGGCATCTGCGGCCTGCGCGTCCCCGAGGCGCAAGGCGGCCTCGGCCTCGGCGCCGTCGACGCGATGGTCGTCATGGAAGAGCTCGGGCGCGGCATCGTCGTCGAGCCGTACGCCGCGGTCGCGCTCGTCGCGACCAGCCTGCTCGAAGCCGGCCACGAGGCGGCCGCCGCGCCGCGCCTGCAGCACATCGCCGAAGGCAAGGAGATCGTCGTCCTCGCCCACGAGGAACGGCACTCGCGCTATCGCCTCGCCCACGTCGAGACGAAGGCGCACGGCAGCGGCCACGCCTGGCGGCTGAGCGGCCGCAAGATCGCGGTGCCTGCCGGCGGCGTCGCCGACGCGTTCATCGTCAGCGCGCGCGTGCGCGGCGCGGTCGACGACGCCAACGGCGTCGGCATCTTCCTCGTCTCGCCGGGCCAGCCCGGCGTCGACGTCCAGCCGTACCCGATGCAGGACGGCTCGAGCGGCGCCGACCTCGTGCTCGACGAAGCGGCGGCGATCGAGCTCGTCGCGCCGGGCGACGCGTTCGCCGCGCTCGAGCGCGCCGTCGACGTCGGCATCGCTGCTCTCTGTGCGGAAGCGGTCGGCGCGATGGACAAGCTCGTCGCGATCACCGTCGAGTACATGAACACGCGCAAGCAGTTCGGCGTCGCGATCGCGTCGTTCCAGGCGCTGCGCCACCGCGTCGCCGACGTGAAAATGCAGCTCGAGCTGGCGCGCTCGATGAGCTACTTCGCGACGCTCAAGCTCGGCGAGGAGCCGGCGGCGCGGCGGCGCGCGCTCGCGCAGGCCAAGGTCCAGCTCGGCAACTCGATGCGCTTCGTCGGCCAGCAGTGCATCCAGCTGCACGGCGGCATCGGCGTCACCGACGAGTACGCCGCCGGCCACTACTTCAAGCGGCTGACGGTGATCGAGATGACGTTCGGCGACACGCTCTACCAGCTCGGCGAGGTGTCGCGGCGGATGCAGCAGACCGCCGGCGTGTTCGCGTGAAGTCGAGCGCTGCCGTCATCCTGAGCGAAGCGAAGGATCTCGTCGCGTCCACCGTCCTCGTCGACCGGGCCTCCGCTTCGCCCGGGGTGACAGCGCGATGTTCGGCCTGACCGCCGTCGCCGGCCTCGAGGTCGGTCACTTCACCGACACGCGGCGGCCGACCGGCTGCACCGTCGTCATCGCGCGCGAAGGCGCGGTGGGCGGCGTCGACGTTCGCGGCGCGTCGCCCGGGACGCGCGAGACCGAGCTGCTTGCGCCGATCAACGCGATCGACAAGGTCCACGCCGTCACGCTCGCCGGCGGCAGCGCGTTCGGCCTAGACGCCGCGAGCGGCGTCGTGCGCTGGCTCGACGAACGCGGCATCGGCGCGACGATCGCCTCGCCGCCGGGCGACCGCGCACCGCCGCCGTTCGTCGTGCCGATCGTTCCGGCGGCGATCCTGTTCGATCTCTGGGTCGGCGATTCGCGAATCCGGCCCGACGCCGACGCCGGCTACGCGGCGTGCCAGTCGGCGACGCGCGACGCGGTCGGCGAAGGCAACGTCGGCGCCGGCGCCGGCGCTTCGGTCGGCAAGCTGTTCGGCATCGCGCGCGCGATGAAGGGCGGCATCGGCACGGCGTCGATCGAGGTCGGCGGCATCACCGTCGCCGCGCTCGTCGCCGTCAACGCGATCGGCGACGTCGTCGACCCGCGCAGCGGCCGCATCGTCGCCGGCGCGCGCAGCGCCGACGGCCGAACGCTCCTCGGCACGATGCGCGCGCTCAAGCGCGGCGAGCTGCCGGCGCGGCTCGACGCGCGCCACGCCGCCGGAAGCGCGACGACGCTCGCCGTCGTCGCGACCGACGCCGTGCTCACCAAGGCCGAGACGAACAAGGTCGCGCAGATGGCGCACGACGGTCTCGCCCGCAGCATCCATCCGGTCCACACGATGGGCGACGGCGACGTCGTCTTCGCGCTCGCGACCGGTGCGGCGCGGCAAGCGGCGACGCCGACGCTCGTCGGTGCGCTCGCCGCCGACGTCCTCGCCGACGCGGTGCTGCGCGCGGTGCGCGCCGCGCGCAGCATCGGCGGTTCGGGCCTGCCCGACCTGCCCGCCGCTGCCGACCTCGGCGGCGCGACCGGCGATGACGGAGGAGACGTCCGATGAGCGCAGAAGCGATTCGCCGCCGCGAGCTGCTGCTCGGCGCCGTCGGCGCCACGGTGCTCGCCGCGTGCGCGACGCCCGGCGGCCGCGACGACACGCCGCCGATCGTCTTCGTCCCCGGCAACGGCGACACCGCGGCGCTCTGGGTGCCGACGATCTGGCGCTTCGAGTCGAACGGCTGGCCGCGCGAGCGGCTGCACGCGATCGACATGCCGTATCCGCTCGCGCGCGACGACGACGCGAAGGCGCAGCCCGGCCGCAGCTCGACCGCCGAGCACATGGCGTATCTGTCCGCCGAGGTCCGCAAGGTGCTCGCGGCCACCGGCGCGAAGAAGGTCGTCCTCGTCGGCAACTCGCGCGGCGGCTACGCGATCCGCAACTTCGTCGCCAACGGCGGCGGCGCCGCGCTCGTCTCGCACGCGATCCTCGGCGGCGTTCCCAACCACGGCGTCTACGCCAACCCGGCGCGCGCGCCCGGCGGCGAGTTCAACGGCGCGGGGCCGTTCCTCACCGCGCTCAACCGCCCCGGTCCCGACGGCAACGAAGTCACGCCGGGCGTCGCCTGGCTGACGATCCGCTCCGACCGCAACGACAAGTACGCGCAGCCCGACGGCGCGCTGCTCGGCGCGCCGGGAATGGCGACCGGCGTGAGCTTCGACGGCCCGGCGCTGAAGGGTGCCGAGAACGTCGTCCTCGCCGGCGTCGACCACCGCGAGACTTCGTTCAGCCCGCAGGCGTTCGCCGCGACGTACCGCTTCATCACCGGGCGCGCGCCGGCGACGCTCGCGATCGTTCCCGAAGGCCGCGTCGTCCTCGACGGCGTCGTCAGCGGGCTCGGGCTCGACAACCGGCAAGGCGACTTCGCGACCAACCTGCCGCTCGCCGGCGCGACCATCGAGGTCTACGCCGTCGACGCCGCGACCGGAGAGCGCCGCGGCGGCGCGGTCCACACGAAGACGATCGGCAGCGACGGCCGCTGGGGCCCGTTCGTCGGCGACGGCAGCACGCGCTACGAGTTCATGATC
>DASSRF010000057.1:0-3602 GCA_035701945.1 Caldimonas sp.
GAAGTCCCAGCGCCCCTCGGCGGCGTCGTCGACGACGCACTGCGCGAGGCCGACCTCTTCTTCGTCTTCGCCCTCGCCGACGAGCGCGACGAGCGCCAGCTCGCGGCTCGGATCGATGCGCGTCCAGCGCTCGAGCTCGCCTGGCTGCACCTGCCGTCCGGAGAGCAGGCGCAGGTAGCGGCTGCGCGCCGACAACCCGTAGACGAAGCGACGCTCGAGTTCGAGGTCGCTCGGCCGGATCGGACGGATGCGGACGCGTGGATCGAGCGTTGGCGCGACGCGCGGGGGCGAAGCGCTGGCGGCGGTGGCGATGAGGTCGAGCAGCATGGGCGCGACTCTCCGCGTGCGCATGGCAGTGCACAAACGGTCGTTTCGCATGACTCGCATGCGGCAGCGGCATGCAAACTGGCGCCGCGCTCCCGCGGCCCGAGCGGCTTCAGTCGTGCCAGACGACGAGACCGCTCCATGCCGTCGCGAGGACGACGACGCCGAACGCGATCCGGTACCACGCGAACGGAACGAACGTGTGCGTCGAGACGTAGCGCAGCAGCCAGCGCACGCAAAGCCACGCGAACACGAACGAGAAGCCGAAGCCGACGAGAAAGAGCGGCAGGTCGGCCGCCGAGAGGAGCGCGCGCTCCTTCCACAGGCTGTACGCGCCGGCGCCGATCAGCGTCGGGATCGCGAGGAAGAAGCTGAACTCGGTCGCCGCCTTGCGCGAGAGGCCGAGCAGCATGCCGCCGATGATCGTCGCGCCCGAGCGGCTCGTTCCCGGGATCATGCCGAGGCATTGCACGAAGCCGACCTTGAGCGCATCGAGCGGCGTCATCTCGTCGACCTCGGCGATCCGCACCGGCCGCCGCGCCCTGCCCTCGACCCAGAGAATGACCAGCGCCCCGACGATGAACGCGCCGGCGACGACCGGCGCGTTGAAGAGGTGCGCCTTGATCGCCTTGTACGCGACGAGCCCGATCACCGCCGCGGGCAGGAAGCCGATCAGGACGTTGAGGAGGAAGCGTCGCGCCGCCGGACGATCGCCGACGTGGGCGACCGCGCCGGCGAGGCGCGACCAGTACACGATCACGACCGCGAGGATCGCGCCGGTCTGGATCGCGATGTCGAACACCTTGCTCTTGTCGTCGCTGAAGCCGAGCAGCGAACCGGCGAGGATGAGGTGGCCGGTGCTCGAGATCGGAAGGAACTCGGTCAGTCCTTCGACGATTCCCATCACCGCGGCCTTGACGAGCAGGAGGAAGTCCAGAGCGGTAATCTCCGTCGCGACGCAAAGCGGGCGATGTTAGCCGCCGTCGCGGCGGTCAGCGGACGATCTCGTCGGCGCGCGACAGAACCGAGCGCGGAATCGTGATGCCGAGCAGCGTCGCGGTCTTCGCGTTGACGACGAGCTCGAGCCTCGTCGGCAGCTCGACCGGAAGGTCGGCCGGCCGGGCGCCGTTCGCGATCTTGTCGACGTAGACCGCGAGGCGGCGGTGCACGTCCTCGATGACCGGCCCGTACGTCATCAGATTGCCGGCGCGGGCGAACGACGCCCAGCCGTCGACGACCGGAATGCGGCTCTCCAGCGAGAACGACGCGAGACGGCCGGCGAACCCGAGCGTGAAGCCGTCGGCGAAGGCGACGACCGCGTCGTCGCGGCCGCGCCGGATCTCGGCCAGCGCGGCGTCGAGCTCGGCTGCGCTCTGCACCGGGAAGTACCGCATCGCCAGCTGCAGGCTCGCGGCCGCGCGCTGCACCGCGTCGCGTTCGTTGGCCTCGCCAGGATGCTGCGGATTGGCGATCGCCGCGATGCGGCGCGCCGAGGGCAGCGTCTCCTTCAGCAGCTCGAGCCGCTTGCCGACCAGCGCGAGCGTGAACAGGCTGATGCCGGTCAGGTTGCCGCCCGGCCGCGCGAAGCTCTCGATCACGCCGGCCTGCACCGGATCGGCGCTCATGCTGAAGACGATCGGCATGGTCGCGCCCGCACCGCGCAGCGCGAACACCGCGAGCCCGCCCGAGGCGACGACGATCGCCGGCTGCGAGCGGACGACCTCGGCAGCGAGCTGCGTCATTCGCTCTGCCGAGCCCTCGCCCCACCATGGCTCGATCTTCAACCGCGACCCTTCGACGCGGCCGAGTTCGCGCAATCCTTCGCGGAACGATGCGAGGTTCGGCGACGGCGAGCTCCTCTGCTCGCTCGAGAGCCAGCCCACGCGCAGCGGCCGCTGCGGCTGCGCACGCAGCGGTGACGCAGCGGCGAGCGCCACGGCACCGAGCGCTGCTGCAAACGACCGCCGGCCGAGCGCGTTCGCCATGTCGCATGCTAGCGCGCAGGCGCAGCGGTTCCCTCGCGGCGCACGGCCCGTCGTGCGCGATCGTGCGGCACGGGATCGGGACGACGGGGCGCGTCGTGTTGCTGCACACGGGATCGGGTCGACAGGGCGCCCTGCTTTGAGGAAATCGGCCACCCGCCGCCCGTGCCCGCGTGCGAGGCCGCAGCGCCGCCGACGCGATCACGCGAACTGCGCGTTCAGAACACGCGGAAGTTGACGAACTGCCAGGGATCGTCGCGGTCGAGCGGCTCGCTGAACAGCCACTCGCGGTCGGCGAGCGGAGTCCAGTCGGTGTACGCGCCGAGCATCTCGCCGAGGTACGGCCGCGCGATCGCGAGGATCTCGTCGTGCGGCAGCTGGTCGGGCTCGACGACGTCGCGCTCGGGATTGCGGATCGCCCAGACGCAGCCCGCGAGAACGCCGGCAGCGACCTGCAGAGTCGTCGCGCTGTTGTGCGGAGCCAGCCGGCGCGCTTCGTCGAGCGTCAGCTGCGAACCGTACCAGTACGCGCGCTTGCGATGCCCCATCAGCAGCACGCCGAGCTCGTCGCGGCCGCCGACGAGATCGTCCTTGAGGACGCGCTTGGCGTGCGGACCGCGCCAGTCGTGGCCGGCGAGCTCGTGCAGCGAGAGCACCGCGTCGTCGGACGGGTGGTACGCGTAGTGCACGGTCGGGCGGTAGCGCGGCGAGAGCGCGTCGCCGATCGTCAGGTACTCGGCGATCGAGATCGACTCGGCGTGGGTGATCAGAAAGCCGTGCTGCGGGCCGCCGCGCGGCGTCCAGCTGCGGACGCGAACGCTCGCGCCCGGCCGGTTGAGGTAGATGGCGGCGCGGCCGCCGCTGTCGTGGCGCGCGCCGTCGTCCGGAAAGCGGCGCTCGTGGCTGCCCCAGCCGAGCTCGGCAGGCTGCAGCGCCTCGTCGACGAACGCATCGACCGACCACGTGTTGACGAACTCGCCGACGCGCTTGCGCGGCTCGGCGAGCTGCGTGTCGCGCTCGGCGACGTGGACGACGCGAACGCCGAGCCGCTCGGCGAGCAGCGCCCAGCCTTCGCGCTCGCGCGGCGCCTCGGCGGCGGAGTCGCCGGTGTCGCGCGCGATGTCGAGCAGCGCCTGCTTGACGAAGTGCGACGCCAGCCCGGGATTCGCGCCGTGGGTGAGGAGCGCGGTCGGCTGCCGCGTGCCCGGTCGACGGAGCGCAAGCGCCGCCTCGCGCAGCGCGTAGTTGGTCCGCGTCGCCGCCGGCAGCGACGCGTCTGTGTACGCGCCGTGCCAC
>DASSRF010000058.1:0-7204 GCA_035701945.1 Caldimonas sp.
ATCGCTCCAGCGCGCGCGCGCAGTCGGGATCGCGAACGCGTCGGCGTCGCCGGCAGCGCTGACGGCGACGGCGAACGCCCGGTACTGCGCGAGCGTCGCCGCGCGCTCGCTCGCCGGCAACGCATCGAGCGGCGGCAGCACGCCGTCGCGCCAGCCGCCGCCGACGAAGATCCGCTCCTGCGGGCTGTGGCAGAGCATGCGCTCGTCGTAGATGGCGCGGCCGTGCGCGCTGCGCCGAACGCCCAGCTCGTCGAGCAGCTCGGCGACCTCGACCGCCGCCGTGCCGGGAACCGGCAGGTAGTGCGCGCCGAGCGGGCAGCGCATTCCCGCGATCGCGTGGCCGCGGCTGTTGCCGCCGGCAGAGTCCTCGAGCTCGAGGACGTGGCAGTCGTCGACGCCCGCGGCACGCAGCGCCCGCGCCGCCGCGAGGCCGGCGATGCCGGCGCCGACGACGACCACGCCGACGCGGCGCGTGCGCGCGACCTCGGGCGGCGCGCCCGACTTCGTCGCCGGCCAGCCGTCGCGGACGACGTGGCCGCGCTGGTCCGAGGCGCCGATCCAGCCGCCTTGCCAGCGCGCCGCATCGTCGCGCGAGCACGCCGCGAACGGCGCGGTCGCGGCGAGCGCCGTCGCGGCGAGGACGGTTCGCCGCGTCGGGCCGCGTCGCGCGCCGCTCAGCGCTGGACCTTGCCCCATTCGTCCTCGAACGTCTGCACGAGCACCTGGTTCGACAGCCGATTGACCTCGGTCGGGACGCGCGCCATGTCGGGCGGGAAGTCGAACAGCGCCGGCAGTCCGCCGACCGTGAGGAAGCGCAGCGACGGCGGCAGCGCGGTCGCGAAGCGGAACGGCCGATGGCTCGCGACGATGAAGCCCCATTCGCCGAAGCTCGGCACGTGTGCGTGGTACGGCACTGCGGTGAGGCCCGCCGCCTCGATCGTGGTCGCCACCGTCCAGAAGCTCTTCCTCGCGATCAGCGGCGACGTCGTCTGCACGACCGCGTAGCCGCTCGCCGCGAGGTGGCGCTCGAGCAGCTCGTAGAAGGTGCGCGTGTAGAGCTTGCCGATCGAGAAGTTGGTCGGGTCGGGGAAGTCGACGACGATCGCGTCGAACGTCTCGCCGTCGTCGTTCTCGAGCCAGGAGAACGCGTCGGCGTTGACGATCTTGACCTTCGGCGAGCGCAGCGAATCGCCGTTCAGCTCGCGCAGCAGCGGCGACGTCGAAAAGAGCGTCGTCATGTGCGGGTCGAGCTCGACCAGCGTGACGCGTTCGACGCTCTGGTACTTGAGGATCTCGCGCACCGCCATGCCGTCGCCGCCGCCGAGCACGAGGACGCGCCGCGGCGCGCCGTGCGCGGCGAGCGCCGGGTGGACGAGCGCCTCGTGGTAGCGGTACTCGTCGCGCGAATGGAACTGCAGGTTGCCGTTGAGGTAGAGCCGGACGCCGGTGTGGCCGCCGGTGACGACGACGCGCTGATACGCGCTCGTCTCGCTGTAGAGCACCTGGTCGCCGTAGAAGCGGTCCTCGGCCCAGCTCGTCGCGAGGTCGGCGGCGACGAAGAGCGCGACGAGCGCGGCGACCGTCGCCGCCGCCGCCGTCGCGTGCGCGGCGAGCCCGCGCAGCTCGGCGCGAAACAGCCACAGCGCCCAGACCGCGACGCCGGCGTTCATCAGGCCGAACAGCGCGCCGGTGCGGATCAGCCCGAGCTGGGGCACGAGCACGAGCGGGAACGCGATCGAGACCGCGAGCGCGCCGAGGTAGTCGAAGGTGAGAACCTGCGAGACGAGCGTCTTCAGGCCGCCGTGCGCGCCCTGGACGCTGCGCTTGAGGATGCGCAGGACGAGCGGGATCTCGAGGCCGACGAGGATGCCGATCGCGAGCACGAAGCCGTAGAGCGCGACCCGGAACGACGGCAGCGCGAGCGACTGCAGCGCGAACAACGCCGCCGGCATCGCGCCGCCGACGAGGCCGACGAGCAGCTCGATGCGCAGGAACTGGGCGACGAGCTGGCGCTCGAAGTAGCGCGACAGCCACGAGCCGACGCCCATCGCGAAGAGATAGCTGCCGATGACGGTCGAGAACTGCAGGATCGAGTCGCCGAGCAGGTAGCTCGCGAGCGTTCCCGCGGCGAGCTCGTAGACGAGGCCGCACGCGGCGACGACGAAGACCGACGCGAGGAGCGCGACCTCGGCGACGCCGATCGCGGCCGGCTCGCGTTCGGCCGCGGCTTCCGCAGCGGCGCGTTCCGCCAAAGCGTCACTCACCCATGCACCGCCGCGGCGACGATCATGCCGATCGCGATGCACATCGAGCCGACGACGATCGCGAGCGCCAGGTTCTGCTTCTTGACGATCTCGTCCCACAGGTGGTACGGCGTCAGCTTGTCGACGACGATGAACGCGATCCAGAAGATGAGGACGCCGATCAGCGCGTAGAGCACCGATCCGACGATCACCGCGGGCTTGAGCCATTCGATCATGCAGTCCTCCTGTCAGTGACGATCCGAGAGCCGGCGCGAAGGCGGATCACTTGTGCCCGCCGCCGGACGAGAAGCCGCCGAACGAGCCGCCGCCGGTGCGAAAGCCGCTGCCGCTGCGGTTGCTGTTCAGGCAATTCTGGTACTCCTGCGACGACTCGCCGAAGGTGTTCTTCGTCTCGCTGCAATCGGCGACGCCGCCGCCCGAGCCGCAGCGAAAGAGCAGCAGCACGACGAAGAGGATGAAGCACCAGAGGATGATCTTGGCGAAACGGCCGCCGCTGTTGAACGCGGTCGGCAGCGCGTCGCGCTGCAGCGCCGCGCGCTGCGCCGGCGCGAGGCGAAACGCCTGCAGCACGGTCTCGGCGGCGAGCGTCTCGCCGGCCGACCAGACGACCTCGCGCGAGCCCTCGCCTGCGGTCTGCTCGCGGTTGAGCCGCTTCTTCGTCGCGACGCCGGTGCCGACGTAGTCCGAGTTGGTCGTGCGCTCGTCGCGCTCGAGTCGCCAGTAGAACTCGCCGAGGACGTAGGTGACCTTGCCGACGTAGTCGTAGAGCTTGCGGTAGAGAACGCCCTGGTAGCGGACGGCATCTCCGAACGTCTCCGGCGCTCCGGTGATCGGCGCGCTCCAGCTCCAGCCGTCCTCGGCGTCGACGAGGAACGCGAAGCCCTGGGTGCGGTGGTAGAGCAGGTACTCGCGCCAGAACACCTGCTCGTCGTCGGGATCGTCGGGGACCTCGCAGCGCTCGACGTAGCCGACGACCTGCCACGGCGACGGCGGGCCGCCGAGCGCCAGCGTGCCGACGGTGCCGAGCGGAATCTGCGGCTCGCCGCCGGTCGCCTGCGCGTAGTGCGCGAGGTCGCCGCCGACACCGCCCTGCTGCGCCGACGTCAGGTCGATCACCGACTTGCACTGCGTGCAGACGATCGACTGCGTCGTCGCGAGCTTGACGGCGAGCGACGCGCCGCAGTTCGGGCACTGCAGCGTGCGGCCGGCGAGCGTCTTCTCGCTCTCCTCGCGCAGGCCCTGCAGCGCGAGCTCGGAGAGCACGACCGAGCGGCCGACCGACCACGCCGGCCGCGCGGGGTCGGTGTAGTCGATCGTGCCGACCTCGTCGCGCGGCGAGCGGAGGTCGGCGACGGCGAACGGCAGGTCGAGGTTCGGCCGCTTCGGCAGCTCGCCTTCGGCGGCGATCAGCCTCGCATCGACGACCGAAGCGACGACCCAGCGCTCGCCGTCGACGGTGAGCGGCGCGCCGACGGCGAGCTGCGCCGCCGGCGGCACCGGCGTGCGCAGCGGCAGGTCGAAGGCGACGACGTAGCGGCCGTTGTCTTCCGACAGCCACGCCGACTTCTGCGCGCCGTCGCCGCTCGCGAACAGCGCGTGCCACTCGTTCCACGTTCCCTCGGCGGTGCGGTACTGGAGGCGCCCGACGAGGTCGAAACGCGCGCCCTGGTATGTGCCGCTGACGCCGAGCCGGAGCGGCGTGTGGTCGTCGAACAGCTCGGCGCTCTGGCCGATCTTCCTCAGCTCGTTGCCGGCGCGAACGACGGTCGATCGGCAGAAGCTGCAGACCGCGAACGGCGACGCCGCCGAGCGGAACTCGACCGGCGCGCCGCAGTTCGGGCACGCTGCGCGGTAGGCGCGCTGCGGGGAAGGTGTCGAGGTGGCCAAGTCAGCGAGCGGAGTCGGCGCCGCGGCGGCCGGGATCCTTCGCTTCGCTCAGGATGACAACCGCTCTGTCACCCTGAGCGGAGCGAAGGGTCCCGACCAACGCCAACCGCTCAGACCAGCTTCTTCAGGAGCTCCGCCTTCTTGGCGTCGAATTCCTCCTGCGTGAGGATTCCCTTCGCCTTCATCTCGCCGAGCCGCTCGAGCGTGCTCATGACGTCTTCGGACTTCACGCCCGCCTGCTGCGGCGCGGCCGCAGCGGCCGCCGGCGCTCCGGGCGCCGCGGCGTTCAGCCCCTGTCCGAGCTGGTTCGCCAGGACCTGGCCGAGCGCGACGCCGGCGCCGATCCCGACGCCCGCGCCGACGATGCCGCCGCCTTCGGCGTTGCCGGCGCCGGCAGCGAGCTGCGGGATCGCCTGCGCCGTCTGGTACTGCATGAACTTGCCCATGTCGTTGCCGACCATGCCCATGCCGATCTTCTGGTCGAGGATCTTCTGCAGGTCCTCGGGCAGCGAGACGTTCTGCATCGTCACCATCTCGAGCTTGAGGCCGAATCTCGCGAACGCGGGCGCGGTCGCTTCCTGCAGCGCCTTCGCGAACTCGACCTGGTTGGCTGCGAGGTCGAGGAACGGCACGCCGCTCTGGCCGACCGCGTCCGAGATGTGCTGGAGCATCAGCCCGCGCAGCTGGCCGTCGAGCTCCTCGACCCTATAGCGTTCGCGCGTGCCCGAAACCTCGGTGTAGAAGAGCCGCGGGTCGGCGATCCGGTAGCTGTAGTTGCCGAACGCGCGCAGGCGCACGGCGCCGAAGTCCTTGTCGCGGATCGTCACCGGCTGGCTGGTGCCCCAGCGCTGGTCGATCTGCTGGCGGGTGCTGAAGAAGTAGACGTCGCTCTTGAACGGGCTCTTGAAGAGCTTGTCCCAGTTCATGAGGTACGTGAGGATCGGCAGCGTCGCGGTCGACAGCGTGTAGCGGCCGGGGCCGAAGACGTCGGCGACGCGGCCCTCGTTGACGAACACCGCCATCTGCGACTCGCGCACCGTGAGCGATGCGCTGCTCTGGATCTCGCGGTCCTCCATCGGAAAGCGCCAGGCGAGCGTCCCGTCGCCATCCTCGGTCCACTCGAGGATGTCGATGAACTGCTTCTTGATGAAATCCATCAGCGCCATGGCGAGGCTCCCGCGCGTGCCCCGGACATCCGGGTGCGGCGAATAATAAGGCGGGCCCCCCAAACGCCATCCCCATGAAGGGTGTGTGCGCATGAACGAATCGACGAACCCTTTGAAGCTCGCGGTGGTCGGCGCCGGGCCGGTCGGGCTCGCGCTCGCGCTGCACGCGGCGGCGACGCTCGACGACGTCGAGGTCACGCTCTTCGACGCGCGGCCAAGCGACAAGGACGTCGCCGGCGACCCGCGCACGCTCGCGCTCTCGCTCGGCAGCGTGCAGCTGCTGCAGCGGCTCGGCGCGTGGCGCCCCGAGCACGCGCAGCCGATCCTCGAGGTGCACGTCTCGCAGGACGCACCTTCGCTCGTCGCCGCGTTCGTTCCGCGGCTCGCCGAGCCCGAGCTCACGATCCGCGCGATCGACGAGGCGGTGCCGATGCTCGGCGCCGTGCTCAGTTACGGCCAGGTCGTGGCGGCGCTGCAGCACGTCTGGCGCGACGCGCAGGCGCGCGCGCCCGAGCGATGCGTGGAACGCTTCGGCACCAGCGTCGTCGCGGTGCGCAACGTCGCCGCGCCAGCCGGAGTCGAGATCGAGGAGGCGGGCGGGATCGTCGAGCGCTTCGACCTCGCCGTGGTCGCCGAAGGCGGCGTCTTCTCGACTGCGGCGAAGAGCGAGCTCGTCGCCGGCGAGCGCCGCCCGCCGCTGCGCCGCGCCTACGGCCAGACGGCGTGGGTCGGCGTCGCCGAGTTCGTGCCGCACGCGACCGGCGCGCCGCCGCGCGCGCCCGGCGTGGCGTACGAACGCTTCACGCGGCACGGGCCGGCGGCGCTGCTGCCGCTCCGGGACGGCCGCGCGGGCCTCGTCTGGTGCGTCGACAACGCCGACGACCCGGTTCGCGAGCTCGACGATGCGCAGCGCGTCGCCGTCCTCAACACGATCTTCCATCCGCGCACGCCGAGGCTCGCTTCGGTGACGCCGATGAAGCCGTTCGCGCTCGGCCTCAGCGCCGAACGGACGCTCGCCGAGGGTCGCACCGTGCGCATCGGCAACGCCGCGCAGACGCTGCACCCGGTCGCCGGCCAGGGGCTCAACCTCGGCTTTCGCGACGCCTTCGCGCTCGTCGCTTCGCTCGCCAAGCGCCGCGGCGTCGACGCGGTGCTGCGCAGGCTCGAGTGGCAGCGCGCGCCCGACCGCTGGGCGATGATCGCCGCGACCGACTTCCTCGCGCGCAGCTTCACCTGGTCGCTGCCCGGCCTCGGCACCGCGCGCGGCGCCGGCATCGCCGCGCTGCAGCGGCTCGGCCCGCTGAAGTCGGCGATCGCACGACAGATGATGTTCGGCTCGCGCTGACCGCGCGGTCGCGGAGACCTCCATGCAGCTCACCGACCTCGACGCCGACGCGCTCTCGCGCGCGATCCACGCCAGGGAAGTCTCGTGCCGGGAGGCGATGCGCGCGACGCTCGACCGCATCGCGGCGGTCAATCCCCGCGTCAACGCGATCGTCAACGTCCAGGACGAAGGCGACCTGCTGCGCCAGGCCGACGAGCGCGACGCCGAGCTCGCGCTCGGGCGAAGCCGCGGCTGGATGCACGGCATGCCGCAGGCGATCAAGGACGCCGCCGAGACGAAGGGCATCGCGACGACGCTCGGCTCGCCGCTCCTCGCGGACCACGTGCCGCGGCACGACGCGCTGATGGTCGAGCGCATGAAGGCCGCCGGCTGCATCGTCGTCGGCAAGACGAACACGCCCGAGTTCGGCCTCGGCTCGCACACCTTCAACGAAGTCTTCGGCGTCACCCGCAACGCGTTCGACGCGTCGAAGTCGGCCGGCGGATCGAGCGGCGGCGCCGCGGTCGCGCTGGCGACGCACATGCTCGCGGTCGCCGACGGCA
>DASSRF010000059.1:0-18400 GCA_035701945.1 Caldimonas sp.
GAGCACCGTCGCGGCGACGGTCGCGGCGAGCGTGGCCGCAGCGGCCACGGCGACCGCACCTGCCGCGGCGACGCAGGCGCGCCCGGACCTCCGCCTCGCCGACGACATCGTCGTCGCCGACCTCGCGCCGGCGACGAGCGCGGCGATCGCCGCGCCCGCGCTGGCGATCGCCGAGCCGGCGCCCCACATCGACGCCGCGGCCGCGCTGCAGCGCGAGCAGGCGCTGCTCGCCGAGCTTCGCGCCGTCAAGGAGCTGATCGAGGAGCGCTTCGGCGCGCTCGCGTTCATGGAAAAGCTCCAGCGCCGTCCCGCCGAAGCGCGCCTCGCGCAGAAGCTCCTCGACTGCGGCTTCTCGCCGATCCTCGTCCGCAAGATGGCCGAGGGCTTTCGCGCCGACGCCGGCGACGAGCATGAATGGGCGGCGCAGGTCCTCGAGAAGAACCTGCGCACCGCCGGCGCCGACGAGGCGATCGAGCAGCGCGGCGGCGTCTTCGCGCTGATCGGAGCGACCGGCGTCGGCAAGACGACGACGACGGCGAAGATCGCCGCCGCGTTCGCGGCGCGTCACGGCGCCGGCCAGCTCGGCCTCATCACGCTCGACGCCTACCGCCTCGGCGCGCACGAGCAGCTGCGCGGCTACGGCCGCATCCTCGGCGTTCCGGTCCACACCGCGCACGACCGCGCTTCGCTCGACGACCTCCTCGAGCTGCTCGCCGGCAAGAAGATGGTCCTGATCGACACCGCCGGCATGGCGCAGCGCGACGAGCGCACGCGCGAGCTGCTCGAAATGCTGTCGCACCGCAGCGTCCAGCGCCTGCTCGTCGTCAACGCCGCGTCGCAGGGCGAGACGATCGACGACGTCCTCGTCGCCTACCGCGCGAGCACGTGCGCCGGCATGGTGCTCAGCAAGATCGACGAGGCGGTCAAGCTCGGGCCGGCGCTCGACGCCGCGATCCGCCACCGCCTCACCGTCGTCGGCGTCGCCAACGGCCAGCGCGTCCCCGAGGACTGGCATCGCCTCTCGGCGAACGCGCTCGTGCAGCGGGCGCTGCGCGGCGCCGGCAGCGCGGCGTGGAAGCTCGACAGCGCCGACGTCAACCTCGTCTTCGCCGCGTCGGCGGCGGCGGGTGCGGTCGTCGCGCACTGAACGCAGCCATGACGATCGCCCTCGCTTCGCGCAACGACCAGGCCGCGGGCCTGCGCCGGATGTTCGCCGGCGCGTCGCCGTGCTTCGTCCCGGTCGTCTCCAACCCGCACCTCGGCTGCGGCGGTGTCCTCCTCGAGCGACTCAGCACCGCGCTGGTCGAGCGCGGCGCGCGCGTCCTCGTCGTCGACGCCGGCGAGCGCGCCGCCGCAGCCGGCGAGATGGCGCTGATCGACCTGGCGCAGTGCGTCGAGCGGCTGTCGCCGCAGGTGTCGTATCTCACCGCGCGCGGCCTCGCGATCCGCTTCGTCGATTCCTCGGGCTCGACGCGGCGCTTTCTCGAGCGCGTCGCCGACGCTGCTCCCGAGTGCGATGCGGTGATCGTCCACGCGCCGCCGAGCGAGCTCTGTCGCAGCTTCGGCCACGGCCGCCAGAGCGGGATCGCATTCCTCGGCGACGAGGCACCGTGTCCGATCGTCTTCGCCGAGGACCGGCCGGTCAGCGTGACGCACGCGTACGCGGCGATGAAGCTGATCGCCGAGCGTTCGGGCTTCGCGGTCACCGAGCTGATGCTCGCCGCGTCGCCGGGCTCGCCGCGCGCGCCGCGAATCGCCGCCAAGCTGGCGTCGTGCGCCGACCACTTCTTCGCCGGCGTGCTGCGCGACTGGGCGTGGATCGATCCGGCCGGCGACCCGTGCGAGCCGCCCGGCGACGACCTGCGCCGGATCGCGGCGTCGCGCTTCGAGAAGGACGCCGCGCTTCGCCACTTTTCCCGGACGGCCGAGCGACGTGCCGCATCGGTCGCAACCGCATGATCTCAGGCACCGCCATGTACACCGCCAAAGGCCAGCTGGACCTGAACTCGACGCTGAAACAGTACAGCGGGCTGGTCCGTCGCCTCGCGCACCAGATGATCGCCAAGCTGCCGGCCAACGTCGAGATCGACGACCTCATCCAGGTCGGCATGATCGGCCTGACCGACGCGTTGAGCCGGTTCGACGCCGCGCAGGGCGTGCAGTTCGAGACCTTCGCCACGCAGCGCATCCGCGGCGCGATGCTCGACGAGCTGCGCGGCAACGACTACCTCTCGCGCGGCACGCGCAAGCACCAGCGCTCGATCGAGTCGGCGGTCGCCAAGCTCGAGCAGCAGCTCGGCCGCGCGCCGCAGGAAAGCGAGATCGCCAGGGAGATGGGGATCACGCTCGCCGAGTACCAGGACCTGCTCGGCAAGGTGCGCGGCACGCAGCTCGTCTATCTCGAGGACATGTCGGGCGCGGACGGCGACAGCGACTTCCTCGACCGCCACGTCGCCGACGCCGAGGCGAACCCCCTCGCGCAGCTGCAGGACGAGCGGATGCGCTCGGCGCTCGTCGACGCGATCAAGGCGCTGCCCGAGCGCGAGCAGTACGTGATGAGCATGTACTACGAGCACGACATGAACCTGAAGGAGATCGCGGCGGTGCTCAAGGTCACCGAATCGCGCGTCTGCCAGCTGCACAGCCAGTCGATCGCGCGGTTGCGCGTCAAGCTGCGCGACTACTAGGGCCTGTTAGCGCTACGGGAGGGCTCGCGTGACTCTGCAAACGGGCGCCCGCAAGGCGCAAAGCGCAGCCGTAGCCGCAGCTACGGCGAGCATTTGCAACGCGGCGGGCGCCCGTTCGCAGAGATCACCCGGAGGGCCGGTGCTGCGCAGGCCGCGCGGCGGCGTTGCGCGCTCGTTGTGTGCCACAGGCACACGGCCTCGCGCACGCCTTGCCGCGCAGCCTGCGCAGCACCGGCGCGAGCCCTCCCGTAGCGCTAACAGGCCCTAGGTGCAGGTGCGCGGCGCCGCGACGTGGCCGCTGCCGGCGCTCGCGGCGTGGCTCGCGTGCTGGCTCGTCTTCGTCGTCGTCGAACGGCTCGGCGCCGCTGCAGCCGCCGCCGCGCTCGGTGCGACCGTCGTCGGCGTCGCGCTCGCGCTGCGTGCGCAGTCGCGCTGGCGCAGGATCGCGGTCGCCGCCGGCTTTCCGCTCTCGCTCGCGATCGCCCACGTCGAGCCGCTGCCGGCGTGGACGTGGCTCCTCGCGCTGGTCGCGCTCGCGCTCGTCTATCCGCCCGCGGCGTGGCGCGACGCGCCGCTCTTTCCGACCTGGCGGCGCGCGCTGCGCGGCCTCGGCAGCGCGGTGCCGCTCGCCGACGACGCGGCGATCCTCGACGCCGGCTCGGGGTCGGGCGCTGCGCTCGTCGAGCTGCGCCGCGAATATCCGCACGCACGGCTGACGGGAATCGAGCGCAGCTGGCCGCTCTGGCTGGCGACGCTGCTGCGCTGCCGGTTCGCGCGCGTGCGGCGCGGCGACTTCTGGAGCGCCGACTGGCGGCCGTACGCGCTCGTCTATCTCTTCCAGCGCCCGGAGAGCATGCCGCGCGCGCTCGCCAAGGCAGCGCACGAGCTGCGACCCGGCGCGTGGCTCGCGAGCCTCGAGTTCGAGATCGCGGCGCTCGTTCCCCAGGGCGTGCTCGACGGCGGCGACGGTCGTCGCGTCTGGCTCTATCGCGCGCCGTTCAGGTCGCGCGGCTGAGCCTGCGCGATCCGACTCGCTCGCTAGCTGCCGCCCTTGTGGGCGCGCTTGCCGGGGTTCTTCTTGCGCGTCGCGACGCCGCGCGCCTTGCTGCGCTTCTGCCCGGTCGGCTTCGTGCGCGACGGCAGCGGCTTCGTGCTGCGCTGATTGCTCTGGTCGGCCATGGCACCTCCTTGGTCGATCCGACTGTAGAGGATCGCGCGCGTGGGCGTCAGTTGCCGGCGGTGACGCCGTAGGTGAAGACGATGCTCGCGCCGACGACGGTCGCGCCGAGCGGGCCGCGCAGCGATTCGATGCGGCCGACGCCGAGCCGCAGTCCGACGCCAGGACTCAACTGCGCGCCCGCGTACAGCATCGCCTGGGCGACGGCGCCGTGGCTGTCGACGCCGCCGCCGCCGGCGGCACCGCCGAGCAGCTCGGCAGCGACGTGCCAGCGCGGCGAGATCGGCTGCCACCAGCCGGCGCCGAGGAACGCCGACGTGTAGCCGCCGGCATTTCCGGCGAAGGCGGTGTGCGCCTGGAGGTCGAGGTAGATGTTGGGAGTGACGAAGCGGTCGATCCGCAACGTGGCGAGCGACATCGAGCGCGTCGTGCCGTCCTTGCGCGCAGCGTCGTACCGTTCGACGCCGGCACCGAACTCGGTGCGCACCGGCTGCGTCGCGATGCCGCTCGAGCGCGGGCCGTCGAGCGCCCAGACGAGCGATGCGCCCGCGTGCACCGCGCGCAGCTCGCCTTGCGGCGCGCTCGTCACCCCGGCCTCGAGCGAGACGCCGAGGTCGCTCGACAGGCGGAAGATGCCGTACAGCGATCCCTTGACGAGCAAGCCGCCGCCGGTCGGCACGCTGCCGCCGCCGCCCATTCCGGCGCCGAAACGGACGCCGCCGTTCAGCACGTTGTGCACGAGCTCGGTCTCGGCACCGACGATGCCGAGGAACTCGGCGTAGCCGGCGACCGCGCTCTGCGTCGCGCCGTTCGCTTCGACGCCCCAGTAGCCGTTGCTGCCGATCGCCTGCTCGCCGCGCGCGCCGAGATAGCCGATCGTCGGCGCGGTGCGTCCGTCGAGGAGCGTCGATCCGTTGCGCGTGCGGTACGCGCCGGCGACGAGCTGGACGCGGTCGAAGCCGATGCCGCTGCGGCCGGCTGCGCGCGTCGGCTCGCCGAGGCGGTCGGCGCGCGTCGAGCGGAACTCGTCGCTGATGTTGAAGACGAGCCCCCACTGCGTGCTCGCGATCTGGCCGTTCGGGAACTTGACGCGCGACACCGAGACGCCGAACGCGGTGGCGCCGAAGTCGGCGAGGAAGTCGACGTGCGGCCGCAGCATCAGTCCGCCGCCCTGCGGCGCCCCGGCACCACCGCCGCCGCCCGCGTAGACGCCGGCCTCGATGCCGAACGGGCCGACGATGCGCTTGCGCCACGCGAGCTCGCCGCCGATCGTGAAGAACCCGCCGCGCTCGCCGGTGATCGCGCCGTAGACCGCAGGGCCGAGCGAGAGCCCGTCGAGACGCGGGACATCGACGAGATAGCTCGTGCCGACGAGGCCGACCTTCTCGTTGCCGGGAAACGTGACGTGCTCGAACGAGATGCGCGCGTGCGCCGACGGCGTCGCCGAAGGCGCCTCGGCGGCGGCGTCGGCAGCGCTCGCCGGCGCCGCCGACGCGGTCGCCACGGCGGCGGCCGCTGCCGCGCGCACGAGCGCGCCGGCGCCGCGCGTCGCGCGCGATCGCATCGGGAGCGGCTCAGCCGGCGTTGGCGTGCAGCCAGTCGACGGCGGCGTGCGCGAGCGCGCGCACGCCGAGCGGCAGGCCTTCCTCGTCGATGTAGAAGAGCGGCGAGTGGTTCGGCGCCGCGGTCTTCGTGTCCTGCGTGCGCGGCGTGACTCCGAGGAAGAAGAAGAATCCTGGAACGACATGCTGGTAGAAGGAGAAGTCCTCGGAGCCGGTGATCTTCGGCATCGGGATCAGCTGGCTGGCGCCGGCGACGCGCTCGAGCGTCGGCAGCGTCGCGTGCGTCAGCTCGGCGTCGTTGATCGTCACCGGGTAGTTCTTCTGGATGCAGACCTCGCAGCCGGCGCGCGCCGCCGACGCGATGTGCTCTGCGGTGTCCTTGACGCGGCCGTGGATGTCGTCGCGCATCGCCTCGTCGAAGCTGCGGATCGTGCCGCGCATCTCGACGCTGTCGGGGATGATGTTGTCGCGGTTTCCGCCCTTGATCGCGCCGACGGTGACGACCGCGGCCTCGTGCGTCAGGTCGACCTGGCGGCTGACGATCGTCTGCAGGCCGAGCACGACCTGCGCCGCGGTGACGATCGGGTCGACGCCGCGCCACGGCATCGCGCCGTGCGTCTGCCGGCCCTGCACGGTGATGCGGAACTTGTCGGCGCTCGCCATCGCCGGCCCGGCGCGCCAGCCGATCGTTCCGGTCGGCAGGATCGACGTCACGTGCAGCCCGAAGATCGCTCCCGGTGCCGGGTTCTCGAGACAGCCCTGCTGGATCATCAGCCGCGCCCCGCCTTCCTCGCCTTCGGGCGGCATCTCCTCGGCGGGCTGGAAGATGAACTTCACCGACCCCGCGAGCTCGGCGCGCAGGCCGGCGAGCACCGTCGCCGTCGCCATCAGGATCGCGACGTGCGCATCGTGGCCGCACGCGTGCATGACGCCGACCTGCTCGCCGTTCCACGTCGACCGCACCTTCGACGCGAACGGGACCGCGGTGCGCTCCTCGACCGGCAGCGCGTCCATGTCGGCGCGCAGCGCGACGACCGGCCCGGGCTTCGCGCCGCGCAGCAACCCGACGACGCCGGTGACGCCGACCTCGGTGCGGACCTCGTCGAATTCGAGCGCGCGCAGATGCGCGGCGACGATCGCTGCGGTGCGCACCTCGCGGTTGCCGAGCTCGGGGTGCTCGTGGATGTCGCGCCGCCACGCGACGAGGCGCGGGACGATCGCGGCGACGGCGGCATCGATGCGGCTGGCGAGCGGGTGGACTTCGTTGGCTGGCACGGCGACTCCTCGGCTGGAGTCGCCATTGTGTCCGCGGGCGGCGTCGGCCGCGCCGGCCGGCATCAGCCGTCGGTCCAGAGGCGGTCGCGGCTCGCGTCGCGCTCGTCGGCCTCGGCCGGCTCGGCCGGGATCGCGATCGTGAACGTCGTGCCGCGACCGGGGCGGCTCGCCACCGCGACCTGACCGCCGAGGCGATCGACGAGCGTGCGCACGATCGCCAGGCCGATCCCCGAGCCTTCGCCGCGCCGCGCCGACGCCGCGAGCGTGCGGTCGGGCGAAAGCAGCGTCGGCAGCATCGCCTCGGGAATTCCGGGGCCGGTGTCGGAGACCGTGAAGTCGAGGACGCGATCGCCCGTGCGGTAGCTGCCGAGCGCGATCCGCACCTGGCCGGTCTCGGTGTAGCGGATCGAGTTGACGAGCAGGTTGGTGAGGATCTGGTCGATCCGCGCCGCGTCGGCGACGACGAACACCGGTTGGGGCGGAACGTCGACGACGAGCTCGAGCTTCTTCGCGCGCGCGAGCTCGAGCGCCGACGCGGCGACGCCTTCCACGAGCGCGCACGCGTCGAACGGCTCGGGCCTCAGCTCGAGGTGGCCGGCTTCGCCCTTGGCGAGCGTCAGCATGTCGCGCAGGTGCGTGTTGAGCAGCAGCGACGAGCGACGGATGCGCTGCAGCAGCTCGTCGTCGGCGCCTGCGCGCGGCCCCTGGCGCAGCGCGAGGACGTCGAGCGCCGAGACGATTCCCTGCAGCGGCGAGCGCAGCTCGTGGCTGACGCGGGCGAGAAAGGCGCTGCGCGCCGCGACGGCGTCGTGGATCGCCGCCAACCGCGCGCGCTCGTCCTCGATCGCGCGCAGCGCGTGGATGCGCCGGACCAGCGACGCGAAGAACACCGGAACGAGCGCGAGCGTGACGAAGAAGGTGAGGACGAGCTCGATCCGGTCGAGCCACGACGGGTCGACGAAGAAGAGCGGCGACGCGACGAGCGCTGCCGTCCAGGACAGGACCATCGTGCGGACGCCGAAGCGGACGCCGTTGCGCACGACGACGACGAGGAGGAGGGGAGCGGCGAACGCGAAGCTGCGCGGGTCGAGCGCGGCGGCCGCGGTCAGGAAGAGCGCGTCGCCGACGAGGAAGAGGTAGAGCAGCGCCGTGCTGCCCGGCCGTGGCCGGCGCAGCTGCAGCAGGTGGGCGACCGCGAGCACGAGGTAGACGGCGTCGACCGCGAGCAGCAGCTCGCGCGCAGCGTCGATCCGGCCGACGGCGCGGTCGTAGCTCCAGACCGCGGCGACGCACAGGCACGCGGCGATCCGCGGCCAGGCGTCGGCGCGCTCGTGCTCGCGACGCGCCGGCGCGGTGTGCGCGTCGAACAGGCGCGCCGGACTGGGAAGGGAAGACGCCACGCGAGTCGAGGGAAGCCGAGGCGCGAGTCTGCACGACGCGCGCCGCCGCTCCAAGCGATCGCCGCTGATCGCAAGGAATGCGCCGACAATCGCGCCTCCGCCACCGCCGCCGATCGCCATGGCCGTCCACCTCGCACCTCCCGATCCGAACGCGCTCTTTGCCGTCGCCGGCGTCACGCTCGGCACCGCGATGGCCGGGGTGCGCAAGGCGAACCGGCGCGACGTCCTGGTCGTGCGCATCGATCCCGGCGCGGCGGTCGCCGGCGTCTTCACCTCGAACCGCTTCTGCGCCGCGCCGGTGCAGGTCTGCCGCGAGCATCTCGCCGCCGGCAAGGACGTGCGCGCGCTCCTCGTCAACACCGGCAACGCCAACGCCGGCACCGGCGCCGACGGCCTCGCGCGTGCGCGCTCGACGTGCGCGGCGCTCGCGCGCCTCGTCGGCTGCGCGCCCGAGCAGGTGCTGCCGTTCTCGACCGGCGTCATCATGGAGACGCTGCCGCACGAGCGGATCGAGGCGGCGCTGCCGGCGGCGCTCGCGTCGGCGCGCGCCGACGCGTGGGCCGAGGCGGCCGAGGCGATCATGACGACCGACACGGTGCCGAAGGCGGCGTCGACGCGGATCGAGCTCGGCGGCAAGGCGGTCGCCGTCACCGGCATCAGCAAGGGCGCCGGAATGATCCGCCCCGACATGGCGACGATGCTCGGCTTCGTCGCGACCGACGCGAAGGTCGCGCCGGCGCTCGTCGAGCGGCTCGTCCGCGAGGCCGCCGACGCATCGTTCAACTGCATCACGATCGACGGCGACACGTCGACCAACGATTCGTTCGTCGTCGTCGCGACCGGGCGCGCCGGCAACGCCGAGGTGACGAGCCTCGACTCGCGCGAAGGCCGCGCGCTGCGCGACGCCGTCGTCGCGGTCGCGCAGCGGCTCGCGCAGGCGATCGTCCGCGACGGCGAAGGCGCGACCAAGTTCATCACGGTGACCGTCGACGGCGGCCGCGACGTCGCCGAATGCCGCAAGGCCGCCTACGCGATCGGCCACTCGCCGCTCGTCAAGACCGCGTTCTTCGCGAGCGATCCGAACCTCGGCCGCATCCTCGCCGCCGTCGGCTACGCCGGCATCGCCGACCTCGACCAGACCAGGATCGACCTCTTCCTCGACGACGTCCACGTCGTCGAGGGCGGCGGCCGGCGGCCGAGCTACCGCGAGGAAGACGGCCAGCGGGTGATGAAGCAAAGCGAGATCACGGTGCGCGTCGACCTGCACCGCGGCGATGCGTCGGCGACCGTCTGGACGTGCGACTTCAGCACCGACTACGTCCGCATCAACGCCGACTACCGTTCCTGACATCCGCAATCGTGTGGATGCGCGCGCGATTCGCGTCGGCCTGCCGCAACGCCCGGTGACTTTTTGCCCTTGCCGGTTCGGCACGTGCACTGCTACCATGGCGCGTCACTGCAAAGAGCCAGCCATGAACCGCACCACGCACCTCATTGCCCGAAGCGCCATCGGCGCGGCCCGGCAATGGGCGCGCAGCGTCGACGGCATGGGCCAGCGCTCCGCCGGGCGTCGTCCGGCGTCGCCGATCTAGCACTCTCAGCCTCTTCGATCGAAG
The DNA here is from genome assembly GCA_035701945.1 of Caldimonas sp. Classification (GTDB taxonomy): domain Bacteria; phylum Pseudomonadota; class Gammaproteobacteria; order Burkholderiales; family Burkholderiaceae_C; genus Schlegelella_A. Next base: position 9,718 of record DASSRF010000059.1, read on the forward strand.
TCCGCTGAGACATCAGCGGAAGACTCGATCGATCCCTTCGTGTCTTCCGCCTTCGGGCCGAAGGCCCACGGCGTTCCCCGCGAACCGGGGGCCGCGAAGGAAAGCCAGGGTGGAACGATGTTGTCCGGAGTGAGAGCAATCCAAGCCGCGCTGCGCCGGTGGCCGAAGCTGCCGGCGAACGACCTGCTGCGCGACCGCGCGTACCGGCTGCTGTGGACGTCGATCGCGATCAGCTCGTTCGGCGGCCAGGTGACGATGCTCGCGCTGCCGTTGACGGCGGCGGTGCTGCTGCGCGCGACGCCGACGCAGATGGGGCTGCTCGGCGCGGTCGAGATCCTGCCGTTCGTGCTGTTCTCGCTGCCCGCGGGCGTCTGGCTCGACCGCGTGAAGAAGCTCCCGGTCTACATCGCCGGCGAGCTGACGATCGCGCTCGTCACGCTGAGCGTTCCGGTCGCCTGGTGGCTCGGCTGGCTCTCGATCGAGTGGCTGTACGCGTGCGGCTTCGTCCTCGGCAGCGTCTACACGATCGCCGGGAGCGCGGCGCAGATCGTCCTCACGCAGGTCGTCGCGCGCGAGCGGCTGGTCGAGGCGCACGCCAAGAACGCGCTCGCGTCGTCGGCGGCCGAGGTCGCCGGGCCCGGAGTCGCGGGCGCGCTGATCAAGGTCGTCGGCGCGCCGCTCGCGCTGCTCGTCGACGCGGTGCTGGTCTCGATCTCGGCGCTGATCCTGCGCGGCGTCGTCGTGCGCGAGGCGGCGCTCGACGGTGCCGCGCCGCGCCGCCGCCGCTTCTGGGGCGACCTCAAGGCGGGCGTGCGTTTCGTCGCGCGCCATCGGCTGCTGGTCGCGCTCGCGCTCGCGGTCGGCACGTGGCAGATGTGCCACCAGGCGGCGATCGTCGTCCAGATCCTGTTCGCGACGCGCACGCTCGGCCTCTCGGAGAACGCGGTCGGCCTCGCCTACACCGGCATGGGTGTCGGCACGGTGATCGCGAGCGTGTTCGGCAACCGCATCAGCCGGGCGATCGGGCCGGGGCCGTCGCTCATCGTCGGCTTCGCCGTCTGCGGCGCCGGCTGGCTGCTGCTCGCGGTCGCGCCGGCGAACGTCTGGGGCATCGCGGCGTTCGCGTTGATGCTGACGATGTTCTCGACCGGTGCCGTCTTCATCTTCATCAACTTCCTGGCGATGCGGCAGGCGGTGACTCCTGCGCCGCTGCTCGGGCGGATGACGAGCACGATGCGCTGGCTGATCCTGATTCCGGCGGGGCCCGGAGCGCTGATCGGCGGCTGGCTCGGCGAGCACGTCGGCCTGCGCGCGTCGCTCGCGTTCGCGGGCGGCGCGTCGCTCCTGCTCGCCGCAGCGGCGTGGCAGCTCGGCATCATCCGGCGCGTGCGCGAGCTGCCGGTCGCCGAGCAGGTCGACGAATGGGTCGGCGGCGAGGCCGACGTCGGCTCGCGCGTCGTCGTGACGTGAGGCGCGCATGGACCCGCTTCTGCTCGAAGTTCCCGATCGCATCGCCACCGATCGGCTGGTCGTTCGCGTGCCGCGGCCCGGCGACGGCGTGGTGGTCAACGATGCGGTGCGTGCGTCGCACGCGGAGCTGGCGCCGTGGATGCCGTGGGCGGTGACGGTGCCGAGCGTCGACGAATCGGAGGCGCACTGCCGGCGCGCGCACGCCAGGTTTCTCTTGCGCGAGGACCTGGCGATGTTCGTCTTCGCGCGCGGCGCCGGCGACGACGCCGAGGGCGAGCTCGTCGGCGGCGCCGGGCTGCACCGCATCGACTGGACGCTGCGCAGGTTCGAGATCGGCTACTGGCGCAGGACCGGGTGCGGCGGTCGCGGCTACATGACCGAGGCGGTGCGTGCGATGGCGCGGATGGCGTTCGACGCGCTCGACGCGCGCCGCGTCGAGATCCGCATGGACGATCGCAACGTCGCGAGCTGGAAGCTCGCCGAGCGCGCCGGCTTCACGCTCGAGGCACTGCTGCGCTTCGACTCGCTGACGCCGGCCGGCGAGCCGCGCAGCACGCGCATCTACGCGCGCGTTCGCGGCGCCGAGGAGCCGCCCGGGTCCTCGTCGTCCTGAGCCGAAGGCGAAGGATCTCGGCGGGCGAGATCCTGCGCCGCGTCAGGATGACACAGACCTCAGTCGCCGACCGCGGCGGCCGGCGCGAAGCGGTCGACGGCGTCGGTGACGATGCCGTCGATGCCGAGCGCGTCGAGCCGGCGCGCCTCGGCGGGATCGTTGACGGTGTAGACGCAGGCGCGCATGCCGGCGCCGCGGACCGTCGCGAGCAGAGCAGCGTCGACAAGGGCGTGGTTGAAGATCACGGCGACGCAGCCGAGCGCGCGCGCTTCGTCGAGCCACCCGGTGCGAAGCGCATCGAGCAGGAGCGCGCGCGGCAGCGCGGCGGCGGTCTCGCGCGCGCCTTCGAGCGCGTCGGGACGAAACGAGCTGAGCAGCGGGGGCGTCGCCGCGCCTGCCCAGAGCGCCGCGGCCATCGTCGCGACCGCGCGACCCGTCTCCCGCTCGGCGCCGGGCGTCGGCTTGATCTCGACGTCGAGCGCGAAGCCGTTGCGCAGGCAATAGCGCGCGATCGCGGCGAAGCTCGGGATCGGCTCGCCCGCCCACGCGCGACCGTGCCAGCCGCCGGCATCGAGCCGCGACAGCTCGCTCCACGGCAGCGCGGCGGCGAGGCCGCGCCCCGACGTCGTGCGATCGAGCGTCGCGTCGTGGAGCAGGAACGGCACGCCGTCGGCAGCGAGCTTGACGTCGCACTCGAAGGCGCGAAAGCCGTGCGCTGCGCCGACGCGAAACGCCGCCAGCGTGTTCTCGGGCGCGAGCTTGCCGGCGCCGCGGTGCGCGATCCAGCGCGGATACGGCCAGGGCGCGGTCACGAGGCGGCGGTCGTGGCGAGCGGCCGCGTCGCGACGCGCGCCGACGTCGCCGCGTCGAACCAGTGCAGGTGCTCCGGTGCAGCGTGCAGGCCGACGACGTCGCCGATCTTCGGATGCGCGCGCGTCGCGTCGAGCCGCGCCGTGAAGAGCGTTTCGCCGAGCGTGCCGTAGACGAGGCGCTCGGCGCCGAGCATCTCGATCGCCTGGACGCGCAACGGCCAGGTCGCGGCCGAGAGCTGGTCGACGAGGTCGACGTGCTCGGGGCGGATGCCGACGACGAGCTCGCCGTCGCGCGGCGCCGGCGAGGCGAGCGGCAGCAGCTGGCCGCCGGCCTGGAAGCCTCCGCCCGAGGCGTGGCCGCGGACCAGGTTCATCGGCGGCGATCCGATGAAGCCGGCGACGAACGTCGTCGCCGGCCGGTGGTAGACCTCGTCGGGAGTGCCGATCTGCTCGATCCGGCCGGCGTTCATGACGACCATCCGCTCGGCGAGCGTCATCGCCTCGACCTGGTCGTGGGTGACGAAGAGCGACGTCGTTCGCAGCTCGCCGTGCAGCTTCTGGATCTCGAGCCGCGTCTGCGCGCGCAGCTTGGCGTCGAGGTTCGAGAGCGGCTCGTCGAAGAGGAAGACCGCGGGCTTGCGGACGATCGCGCGGCCCATCGCGACGCGCTGGCGCTGGCCGCCGGAGAGCTCGCGGGGCTTCCTGGCCAGGAACGCGCCGAGCTCGAGGATCTTCGCCGCCTGGTCCACGCGGGTGCGGATCTCGGCGGCGGGCACCTTGGCGATCCTCAGCCCGTACGCCATGTTGTCGAAGACCGTCATGTGCGGGTAGAGCGCGTAGTTCTGGAACACCATCGCGATGTCGCGCTGCGCCGGCTCGATGTCGTTGACGACGCGGCCGGCGATCGCGATCTCGCCTTCGCTGATCTCCTCGAGGCCGGCGACCATGCGCAGCAGCGTCGACTTGCCGCAGCCGGACGGCCCGACCACGACGACGAACTCGCCGTCGCCGATCTCGGCGCTGACGCCGTGGATGACCTGGTGCGCCTTGGCGCCGACGCCATAGCGCTTGACGACGTTTCGGATCGAGATCGCGCCCATCAGCTCACTTCTCGGTGTCGACGAGTCCCTTGACGAACCACTTCTGCATCGCGATGACGACGATCGCCGGCGGAATCATCGCCAGGAGCGCGGTCGCCATGACGACGTTCCATTCGTTGGCGGCGTCGCCGCCCGCGATCATGCGCTTGATGCCGATCACCGCAGGGTACATGTCCTCGCTCGTCGTCACGAGGAGCGGCCACAGGTACTGGTTCCAGCCGTAGATGAACTGGATGACGAACAGCGCCGCCATCGACGTCTTCGAGAGCGGCAGCAGGATGTCGCGGAAGAATCGCAGCGGGCCGGCGCCGTCGACGCGCGCCGCCTCGAGCAGCTCGTCGGGCACCGTCAGGAAGAACTGGCGGAAGAGGAACGTCGCCGTCGCCGACGCGATGAGCGGCACCGTCAGGCCGCTGTACGTGTTGAGCATGCCGAGGTCGGCGACGACCTTGTAGGTCGGCAGGATGCGCACCTCGACCGGGAGCATCAGGGTGATGAAGATCGCCCAGAAGAACGCGCTGCGCAGCGGAAACCGGAAATAGACGATCGCGAACGCCGACAGCAGCGAGATCGCGATCTTGCCGACCGCGATCACGATCGCCGTGACGAAGCTGATCCACATCATCCGGCTCACCGGCGCCGTCGAGCCGACGATGTCGCCGCCGCCGAAGAGCGCGGTCCTGAACGAGTTGACCAGGTTGTCGCCGGGAACGATCGGCATCGGCGCCTGCACGATCTCCTGCGGCGTGTGCGTCGTCGCGATGAACGCGAGATAGAGCGGGAAGGCGACGATGCAGACGCCGAGCACCATGACGAGGTGCCCGATCGCATCGAGGACGGGCTTGCGCTCGACCATCAGTACTGCACCTTCTTCTCGACGTAGCGGAACTGCAGGATCGTGAGGGCGACGACGATCGCCATCAGCACCGCCGACTGCGCCGCCGAGCCGCCGAGGTCGCCGTTCTTGACGCCGTCGTTGTACACCTTGTAGACGAGGATCATCGTGTCCTGGCCGGGGCCGCCCTGCGTCGTCGCGTCGATGATCGAGAAGGTGTCGAAGAACGCGTAGACGACGTTGATGACGAGCAGGAAGAACGTCGTCGGCGACAGCAGCGGGAACTGGATCGTCCAGAAGCGGCGCCAGACGCCGGCGCCGTCGATCGCCGCGGCCTCGACGAGCGAGCGCGGGATCGACTGCAGCCCGGCGAGGAAGAAGAGGAAGTTGTAGGAGATCTGCTTCCAGACGGCGACGATCACGATCAGCGTGATCGCGTCGCCGGTGTCGAGCAGGTAGTTCCAGTCGATCCCGAGGCGGCCCAGCGCGTAGGCAAGGACGCCGAGCGTCGGCGAGAACATGAACAGCCACAGCACTCCCGCGACGGCGGGCGCGACCGCGTAGGGGACGATCAGCATCGTCTTGTAGAAGAGCGCGCCGCGCACGACGCGGTCGGCGAACCAGGCGAAGACGAGCGAGATCGCGAGGCCGATCGCGGCGACGAGCACCGAGTAGAACGCGGTGATCTTGAACGACGCGACGTACGCCGGGTCGGCGAAGAGGGTGCGGAAATTCTCGAAGCCGACCCAGCTCGTCGCCAGGCCGAACGCGTCCTGCAGCTGGAACGACTGCAGCAGCGTCTGCGCCGCCGGCCAGTAGAAGAAGATCGCGATGATGGCTGCCTGCGGCGCGAGCAGCAGCCATGGCAGCCACGGCGTGCCGAAGCGGACGCGCTTTTCCAAGCTCGTCGGCGCTTCGGCTATCCGCGCGGCTCGGCCGCGGAGGTCACGGCGCGCTCGACTTCTGGAACCGCTCGAGCTGCTCGTTGCCGCGCGCGATCGCCGCCTCGAGCGCTTCCTTCGGCGACTTCTTGCCGGTCCAGATCTGCTCGGTCTCCTCGTCGATGATCGTGCGGATCTGGTTGAAGTTGCCGAGCCGGATGCCGCGCGACTTGTCGGTGGTCTTGCGGATCATCTGCGTGACGGCGACGTCGGTGCCGGGGTGCTCCTTGTAGAAGCCCGACTTCTCGGTCATCTCGTACGCTGCGGTCGTGATCGGCAGGTAGCCGGTGCGCTTGTGGCTCTCCGACTGCACGTCGGGCTTGGAGAGATAGCTGAAGAACGCGGCGACGCCCTTGTACGTCTCCGGCTTCTTGCCGGCCATCACCCACAGGCTCGCGCCGCCGATCACGGTGTTCTGCGGCGCGCCGGGAACGTCCGGGTAGTACGGCAGCGTCGAGATGCCGTACGCGAACTTCGCCTCCTTGCTGACGCGCGAGTAGAGGCCCGACGAGCCGGTCATCATCGCGCACTCGCCCGAGGGGAAGGCGACGTCGGCCTTGTTGTCGCGGCCCTTGTAGACGAACAGCCCCTGCTTCGACATGTTGGCGAGGTTGTCGAAGTGCCGGATGTGCAGCGGCGAGTTGAACGCGAGCCGCGCGCTCGGGCCGCCGAAGCCGTTGTTCTGCGTCGCGAAGAGCGTGTTGTGCCAGGTCGAGAAGCTCTCGAGCTGCGTCCAGCTCATCCAGCTCGTCGTGAACGGGCACTTGTGGCCGCTCGCCTTGAGCTTGGCGGCGGCGAGCGTGACCTCGGGCCACGTCTTCGGCGGCTTCTCGGGGTCGAGCCCCGCGGCCTTGAACGCGTCCTTGTTGTAGTAGAAGACCGTCGTCGAGCTGTTGAACGGCAGGCTCAGCATCTGCCCGTTCGGCGCGGTGTAGTAGCCGGCGACGGCAGGGACGTAGACCTTCGGGTCGAACTTGGCGCCGCCCATCGTCATCACTTCGCCCACCGGCTTCACCGCGGCCTTGGCGGCCATCATCGTCGCGGTGCCGACCTCGTAGACCTGCAGGATGTCGGGAGCGTTGCCGGCGCGAAACGCGGCCATCGCCGCCGTCAGCGCCTCGCCGTACGTGCCCTTGTAGGTCGGCACGACGACGTATTCCTTCTGGCTCGCGTTGAAGTTCTTCGCGAGATCGTTGACCCAGTCGCCGAGCGGGCCGCTCATCGCGTGCCACCACTGGATCTGCACCTGGGCACGGGCGGGCAGCGCGGCGGCGATCGCGATCGCGCCGGCGGCAAGGAGGAAGCTTCTGCGCATGGGATCTCCGGTAGCGGGCACGCGAGGGTCGCGGCCCCGAACGACAGCCGCGTTTATGACGCCACCGCGTTCGTCGCGGCAAGCGGGAATACCCGCCGCGCGGCGCGGTGGCGCGGCGACGAACGGGGCGCTTTGCTGCGCTGCGGTAGCATTTCCTGGGCGTGCGAAGCGCCGCTCGGCCGCCACCTCGCGCACCATGAACGCCCCCCTTCCCGTCGATCAGATCGCGGCCGCCGCCGAGACGGCCGGCGCCGCGCCGCGGCTGCGCGAGATTCCCTACAACTACACGTCGTTCTCCGACCGCGAGATCGTCATCCGGCTGCTCGGCGAGCGCGCATGGGAGGTGCTCGGGATGCTGCGTAGCGAGCGCCGCACCGGCCGCTCGGCGCGCATGCTCTACGAGGTGCTCGGCGACATCTGGGTCGTCCAGCGCAATCCGTACCTGCAGGACGACCTGCTCGACAACCCGCGGCGCCGCGCGCTGCTGATCGAGGCGCTGCACCATCGCCTCGCCGAGGTCGAGAAGCGCCGCACCCCCGACAGCGATCCTGCGCGCGACGCGATCGTCGGCGAGCTGCTCGAGCTCTCGCGCGGCGCGGTCGAGACGTTCGCGGCGCGCTTTCGCGAGACCTGGGACCTGCGCAAGCGCACCGTGCGAACGCTCGCGAAGTACACCGCCAAGGACAACATCCGCTTCGACGGCATGTCGCGCGTCTCGCACGTCACCGACGCGACCGACTGGCGCGTCGAATACCCGTTCGTCGTCCTCGTCCCCGACACCGAGAAGGAGATGGCGGGGCTCGTCGCCGGCTGCATCGAGCTGGGGCTGACGATCATCCCGCGCGGCGGCGGTACCGGTTACACCGGCGGCGCGGTGCCGCTGACGTGGGCGAGCGCGGTCATCAACACCGAGAAGCTCGAGGCGATGGGCGAGGTCGAGCACGTCGCGTTGCCCGGAGTCGAGGGCACGGTGCCGACGATCTGGACCGAGGCCGGGGTCGTCACCCAGCGCGTCGCCGAGGCCGCAGAGCGGGCAGGGCACGTCTTCGCCGTCGACCCGACGTCGGCGGAAGCGTCGTGCATCGGCGGCAACATCGCGATGAACGCCGGCGGCAAGAAGGCGGTGCTCTGGGGCACGGCGCTCGACAACCTCGCGTCCTGGCGGATGGTCACTCCCGACGCCAGGTGGCTCGAGGTGACGCGGCTCGACCACAACCTCGGCAAGATCCACGACGCGCCCGTGGTGCGCTTCGAGCTCAAGTGGTTCGATGCGACCGGCAGGAAGCTCGAGCGCACCGAGCAGCTCGAGATCCCGGGCGCGACGTTTCGCAAGGAGGGCCTCGGCAAGGACGTCACCGACAAGTTCCTCGCCGGCGTCCCCGGCATCCAGAAGGAAGGCTGCGACGGCGTCATCACGTCGGCGCGCTGGGTCGTCCACCGGATGCCGGCGCACGTGCGCACGGTCTGCCTCGAGTTCTTCGGCGACGCCAAGGACGCGGTGCCGTCGATCGTCGAGATCCGCGACTACCTCTTCGACCTCGCCGCGAAGGCGCAGCCCGGGCAGCGCGTGCTCCTCGCCGGCCTCGAGCACCTCGAC
>DASSRF010000060.1:0-21597 GCA_035701945.1 Caldimonas sp.
GCGACGCTCGCGAGCGGCGAGACTGTCCTCGAGAACGCTGCGCAGGAGCCCGAGGTCACCGACCTCGCCGAGATGCTGATCGCGATGGGCGCGCGCATCGAGGGCCACGGCACGAGCCGGATCCGCATCGTCGGCGTCGACCGGCTGCACGGCGTCTCGCACCGGATCGTCGCCGACCGCATCGAGGCGGGGACGTTCCTCTGCGCCGTCGCGGCGGCCGGCGGCGACGCGCTGCTTCGCCAGGCGCGCGGCGACCACCTCGAGGCGGTGATCGACAAGCTCCGCGAGGCGGGCGCGACGATCGACGTCGGCGAGGGCTGGCTGCGCGTGCGCAGCGACTCGCGGCCGCGCGCGGTGAGCGTTCGCACCAGCGAGTACCCGTCGTTCCCGACCGACATGCAGGCGCAGCTGATGGCGCTCGACTGCATCGCCGAAGGCGCCGCGACGATCACCGAGACGATCTTCGAGAACCGCTTCATGCACGCCAACGAGCTGGCGCGGCTCGGCGCCAGGATCGAGATCGACGGCCGCGTCGCCGTCGTGCAGGGCGTCGAACGTCTCTCGGGTGCGACGGTGATGGCGACCGACCTGCGCGCGTCGGCAGGGCTCGTCATCGGCGCGCTCGTCGCCGACGGCGAGACGACGATCGACCGCATCTACCACCTCGACCGCGGCTACGAAGCGATGGAAGCCAAGCTGCGCGCGCTCGGCGCCGACGTCGAAAGGGTGTCGTCGTGAACGCGCGCCCTGTCATCCCGAGCGAAGCGAAGGATCTCGGCGCGACGAAGAGACCCTTCGCTTCGCCCAGGGTGACAGCACCGCAGGGAGCGCCGTCGTGATCACGCTCGCGCTCTCGAAGGGACGGATCCTCGACGAGACGCTGCCGCTCCTCGCGCACGCCGGGATCGTGCCGGCCGAGGACCCGGAGACGAGTCGGCGGCTGATCCTCGCGACCTCGCAGCGCGACCTGCGCATCGTCCTCGTCCGCGCGAACGACGTTCCGACGTATGTCCAGCGCGGCGGGGCCGACCTCGGCGTCGTCGGCCTCGACACGTTGCTCGAGCACGGCGGCGAAGGGCTCTACCGCCCGCTCGACCTCGGCGTCGCGCGCTGCCGGATGAGCGTCGCCGCGCCGCTCGACTTCGACTACGCGACCGCCGTCCGGCAGGGATCGCGGATCCGCGTCGCGACCAAGTTCACCAGGATCGCGCGCGACCATTTCGCCGACAAGGGCGTCCACGTCGACCTCATCAAGCTCTACGGCTCGATGGAGCTGGCGCCGCTCACCGGCCTCGCCGACGCGATCGTCGACCTCGTCGCGTCGGGCAACACGCTCAAGGCCAACGCGCTCGCCGAGGTCGAGGAGATCATGCAGATCTCGGCGCGCCTCGTCGTCAACCGGGCGGCGCTGAAGCTCGAGCGCGAGCGCATCCGCGCGCTGATCGACGCGCTCGCCGCAGTCGTCGCGCCGGCGAAGAAGGCGACCAGGGGAGCGCGCGCCGCATGAGCGTCGCGATCCGCACGCTGAAGAGCGAAGACGCCGGCTTCGATGCCGCGCTCGCCGCGCTCCTCGCGTACTCGGCCGAGGACGACGACGCGATCGAGCAGAGCGTCGCGGCGATCGTCGCCGACGTCCGCGCCCGCGGCGACGCCGCCGTGCTCGAGCTGACGCGCCGCATCGACGGCATCGACGCGCGTTCCGTCGCCGAGCTCGAGATCGCCAAGCCCGAGCTCGACGCGGCGCTCGCCGACCTGCCCGCCGCCGAGCGCGGCGCGCTCGAGGCGGCGGCCGGGCGCGTGCTCGCATTCCACGACCGCCAGCGCGACGCGTGCGGCCGCTCGTGGAGCTACCGCGACGGCGACGGCACGCTGCTCGGCCAGAAGGTGACCGCGATCGAGCGCGTCGGCATCTACGTTCCCGGCGGCAAGGCGGCGTATCCGTCGAGCGTGCTGATGAACGCGATCCCCGCCAAGGTCGCAGGCGTCGGCGAGATCGTCATGGTCGCGCCGATGCCGGGGGGCGAGCGCAACCGGCTCGTCCTCGCCGCGGCGGCGCTCGCCGGGGTCGATCGCGCGTTCACGATCGGCGGCGCGCAGGCGATCGCGGCGCTCGCGTACGGCACGAAGACGATCCCGGCCGTTCACAAGATCACCGGTCCGGGCAACGCCTACGTCGCGAGCGCGAAGCGGCGCGTCTTCGGCACCGTCGGCATCGACATGATCGCCGGGCCGAGCGAGATCCTCGTCCTCGCCGACGGCACGACGCCGCCCGACTGGGTCGCGATGGACCTCTTCAGCCAGGCCGAGCACGACGCGCTCGCGCAGAGCATCCTGCTCTGCCCGGACGCCGACTACCTCGAGCGCGTGCGCGCCGCGATCGAGCGGCTGCTGCCGGCGCAGCCGCGCCGCGACATCATCCGCGCTTCGCTCGAGGGCCGCGGCGCGCTCGTGCTGACGCGCTCGATGGAAGAGACGTGCGCGATCGCGAACCGGATCGCGCCCGAGCATCTCGAGCTGAGCGCGCTCGAGCCCGAGCAGTGGGAGCCGCTCCTGCAGCACGCCGGCGCGATCTTTCTCGGCGCGTTCACGAGCGAAAGCCTCGGCGACTACTGCGCCGGCCCGAACCACGTCCTGCCGACGGCGGGAACGGCGCGGTTCTCGTCGCCGCTGGGCGTCTACGACTTCCAGAAGCGGACCAGCGTGATCGAGGTCAGCGCGCGCGGCGCCGCCGCGCTCGGCCCGGTCGCGGCGACGCTCGCGCGCGGCGAAGGGCTCGAGGCGCACGCGCGCGCCGCCGAGCTCCGCCTCGAAGGGAACGCGACGTGAGGAACGGCGCCGAGCGCTACGCCAAGGTCGTCCGTCAGGACGTCCGCTCGATGCACGCGTACGCGATCCAGCAGAGCGACGGGCTGGTCAAGCTCGACGCGATGGAGAACCCGTTCCGCCTGCCGCCGGCGCTGCAGGAAGAGCTCGGCAGGCGGCTCGGCCGGGTCGCGATCAACCGCTATCCGACGCGCTGCGTCGCCGACGTCATCGCGGCGCTGTCGCGCTACGTCGCGCTTCCCGCCGGCTGCAGGATCATGCTCGGCAACGGCTCGGACGAGCTGATCGCGCTGCTCGCGCTCGCGTGCGACGTGCCCGGCGCCTCGATCCTCGCGCCGGTGCCGGGGTTCGTGATGTACGAGATGTCGGCGCGGCTGCAGGGCCTCAGGTTCGTCGGCGTGCCGCTGACGCCGACGTTCGAGATCGACCTCGAAGCGACGATCGCCGCGATCGAGGCGACCAAGCCTTCGCTCACGTACCTCGCGTATCCGAACAACCCGACCGCGAACCTGTTCGACGAGCGTGCGGTCGAGCACATCGTCGCCGCGGTCGGCGCGCAGGACGGCCTCGTCGTCTTCGACGAGGCGTACCAGCCGTTCTCGTCGCGCTCGTGGCTGCCCAAGGTCGGCGAGCTCTCGCACGTGCTCGTGCTGCGCACGCTCAGCAAGTTCGGCCTCGCCGGCGTGCGGATGGGCTATCTGGCCGGGCCCGCGGCGCTGATCGACGAGATCGACAAGGTCCGGCCGCCGTACAACATCGGCGCGCTCAACGCCGAGGCGACGCTGTTCGCGCTCGAGCACGCCGACGAGTTCGCGCGCCAGGCGAAGGTCCTGCGCGACGAGCGCGCGCGGCTCCTCGGCGAGCTCGCCGCGCTGCCGGGAGCGACGCCGTTCCCGAGCGAGGCGAACATGATCCTGGTCCGCGTCCCCGACGCCGCGGCGGCGTTCGCCGGCATGAAGGCGCACGGCGTCCTCGTCAAGAACGTCGAGACGCTGCACCCCCTGCTGGCCGGGTGCCTGCGCCTCACGGTCGGCACGCCGGACGAGAATGCGAAGATGATCGAAGCGCTGCGCGCGAGCCTGCGATGAAGAAGCCCCCTGCCGCGACATCCCCGCGCCGCGCGTCGATCCGCCGCGACACCAAGGAGACGAAGATCGCCGTCACGGTCGACCTCGACGGCACCGGCGCGTCGAGGATCTCGACCGGGATCGGCTTCTTCGACCACATGCTCGACCAGATCGCGCGCCACGGCACGATCGACCTCGAAGTCGACGCGCAGGGCGACCTCCACATCGACGGCCACCACACCGTCGAGGACGTCGGCATCGCGCTCGGCATGGCGGTCGCGGAGGCGGTCGGCGACAAGCGCGGGCTCGTCCGCTACGGTCACGCCTACGTGCCGCTCGACGAGGCGCTGTCGCGCGTCGTCGTCGACTTCTCGGGGCGGCCCGGCCTCGTCATGCACGTGCCGTTCAAGTCCGGGATGATCGGCGGCTTCGACGCCCAGCTCGCGCACGAGTTCTTCCAGGGCTTCGCCAACCACGCGCTCGTCACGCTGCACATCGACAACCTGCGCGGCGAGAACGCGCACCACCAGTGCGAGACGGTGTTCAAGGCGTTCGCGCGCGCGCTCAGGATGGCGGTCGCGATCGACCCGCGCCTCGGCGGTGTCGTGCCGTCGACGAAGGGCACGCTCTAGGTCGTTCCCGCATGCGAGGTCCTGCGTGAGCACGCGCACCGTCGCCGTCGTCGACTACGGCATGGGCAACCTCCGCTCGGTCGCCCAGGCGGTCGCGCACGCCGCGCGCGGGTCCGCCGGCGACGCCGAAGGGTTCGAAGTCGTGGTCACGTCCGACCCCGACGCGGTCGTCGCCGCCGAGCGCGTCGTCCTGCCCGGGCAGGGCGCGATGCCCGACTGCATGCGCGAGCTGCGCTCGTCGGGCCTCGAGGCCGCGGTGCGCGAGGCGGCGGCGACCAAGCCGCTGCTCGGCGTCTGCATCGGGATGCAGATGCTGCTCGACCGCAGCGAGGAGGGCGAGGCGCCCGGCGGCACTCCGGGGCTAGGCCTGATCCCGGGCGAGGTCGTGCGCTTCCGCCTCGAAGGCAGGCTCCAGGAGGACGGCAGCCTCTACAAGGTGCCGCAGATGGGCTGGAACGAGGTCATCCAGGTGCGCGCGCACCCGCTCTGGGCCGGCATCCCCGACCGCGCCTGGTTCTACTTCGTGCACAGCTACTTCGCACGGCCGGCCGACGCGCGGCACTCCGCCGGTGAAACCGACTACGGCGCTCGCTTTACCTCGGCGCTGGCTCGCGATAATATTTTCGCGACCCAGTTCCATCCCGAGAAAAGCGCCGCCCACGGCCTCGCGCTGTACCGCAACTTCCTGCACTGGAACCCCTGACGCACCTTCCGGGCAGCGCGCGCTTTTCGGCTTTCCACGTCGTTCGGACCGTCCACCCCCGTTCGCCTCGGCCATGCTGCTGATCCCAGCGATCGATCTGAAGGACGGCCACTGCGTTCGCCTTCGTCAGGGCGACATGAAGGAGGCGACCGTCTTCAGCGAGGATCCCGCCGCGATGGCGCGGCGCTGGGTCGAGGCCGGCGCCCGGCGGCTGCACCTCGTCGATCTCAACGGCGCGTTCGCCGGCAAGCCCGTCAACGAGAGCGCGGTCAAGGCGATCCTCGCCGAGGTTGGCGACGAGATCCCGGTGCAGCTCGGCGGCGGCATCCGCGACCTCGACACGATCGAGCGCTACCTCGACGACGGCCTCAGCTACATCATCATCGGCACCGCGGCGGTGAAGAACCCGGGCTTCATGCGCGACGCGTGCAGCGCGTTCGGCGGCCACATCATCGTCGGCCTCGACGCCAAGGACGGCAAGGTCGCGACCGACGGCTGGAGCAAGCTCACCGGCCACGAGGTCGCCGACCTGGCGAAGAAGTTCGAGGACTACGGCGTCGAGGCGATCGTCTACACCGACATCGGGCGCGACGGCATGCTGAGCGGCGTCAACATCGACGCCACGGTGCGGCTCGCGCAGGCCCTGACGATCCCGGTGATCGCGTCGGGCGGCCTGTCGTCGCTCGCCGACATCGAGAAGCTCTGTGCGGTCGAGGAGGTCGGCATCGCGGGCGTCATCTGCGGCCGCGCGATCTACAGCGGCGAGCTCGACTTCGCCGCAGCGCAGGCGCGCGCCGACGAGCTCGCCGACGCGTAGAACCGCCGGCGTCCTGAGCTTCGCTCAGAATGACAGGCGCACCATGCTCGCCAAACGCATCATCCCCTGCCTCGACGTCACCGCGGGCCGGGTCGTCAAGGGCGTCAACTTCGTCGAGCTGAGGGACGCCGGCGACCCCGTCGAGATCGCGGCGCGCTACAACGACCAGGGCGCCGACGAGCTGACGTTCCTCGACATCACGGCGACGAGCGACGAGCGCGACCTGATCCTCTCGATCGTCGAGGCGGTCGCGTCGCAGGTCTTCATCCCGCTCACGGTGGGTGGCGGCGTCCGCAGCGTCGCCGACGTCCGCCGGCTGCTCAACGCCGGTGCCGACAAGGTGAGCTTCAACTCGGCCGCGGTCGCGAGCCCCGACGTCGTCCGCGATGCGGCGGCGAAGTACGGCTCGCAGTGCATCGTCGTCGCGATCGACGCCAAGCGTCGCGGCGGCGACGCCGGCGGCTGGGACGTCTACACGCACGGCGGCCGCCGCAACAGCGGCCTCGACGCAGTCGAGTGGGCGCGCAACGTCGCCGCGCTCGGCGCCGGCGAGATCCTGCTGACGAGCATGGACCGCGACGGCACCAGGAGCGGCTTCGACCTCGCACTGACGCGCGCGGTCGCCGACGCGGTGCCGGTGCCCGTGATCGCGTCGGGGGGCGTCGGCTCGCTCGCGCATCTCTCGGAAGGGATCCGCATCGGCGGCGCCGACGCCGTGCTCGCCGCGAGCATCTTCCACTACGGCGAGTTCTCGGTCCGCGAGGCGAAGGCGCTGCTCGCGCGCGACGGCATCGCGGTGCGGCCGTGAGCGCGCGCGCAGCGGCTGCACCGCAGCGCGCCGTTGCCCGCTCGAGCGCGTTTCCGCGCGAGGTGCGGATCATCGGAGGTGCCTGGAAGCGGAGCAAGCTGCCGGTCGCCGACCGCCCGGGGCTGAGGCCGACGCCAGACCGCGTCCGCGAAACGGTCTTCAACTGGCTCGGCCAGTCGCTCGAAGGCTGGCGCTGCGTCGATGCGTTCGCCGGCTCGGGCGCGCTCGGCTTCGAGGCGGCGTCGCGCGGCGCCGCCGAGGTCGTTCTCGTCGAACGCGATCCTGCGCTCGTCGCGAGCCTGAACGCCGTGCGGCAGCGGCTCGGTGCGACAAACGTCCGCATCGAGCGCGCCGATGCGCTGCAATGGCTCGCGCGTGCGCCGGCACGAAGCGTCGACCTCGTCTTTCTCGATCCGCCGTTCGACTCCGACCTGCTCTCTGCGGCGCTCGCCGCCGCCGCGACGATCGTCGGCGACGGCGGCTTCGTCTACGTCGAGGCGCCGGCAGCGGTCGAAGCCGAGGCGGCCGCCGCGCTCGGCCTCGCGCCGCACCGCGACGGGCGTGCCGGTGCCGTGCATTTCCACCTGCTGCGCAAGGCCACGTCGGGCTGAGCCGGGGGCTACACTGCGCCGCATCGAGGCCGCGCCGGCAGCCGGCGGTCGCCTCGCCGCGTGGAGATCGCCTTGTCCTCGAAGCGACTGATCGCCGTCTACCCGGGAACGTTCGACCCGATGACCCTCGGGCACGAGGACCTGATGCGCCGCGCGAGCAGGCTCTTCGAACGCCTGATCGTCGCGGTCGCCGCAGGGCACCACAAGCGGACGATGTTCTCGGTCGACGAGCGGCTCGGAATCGCCGCCGAGCTCGCCGCCAAGCACCCGAACGTCGAGGTGATGGAATTCCGCGGCCTGTTGCGCGACTTCGTCGTCGAGCAGGGCGGCAAGGTGGTCGTCCGCGGGCTGCGCGCCGTGAGCGACTTCGAATACGAGTTCCAGATGGCCGGAATGAACCGCCAGCTGATGCCCGACGTCGAGACGGTGTTCATGACGCCGAGCGACCAGTTCCAGTTCGTCTCCGGGACGTTCGTGCGCGAGATCGCCAATCTCGGCGGCGACGTCTCGAAGTTCGTCTCGCCGCTCGTCCTCGAGCGGCTGCATCAGCGCGCCAAGCGCGTCGAGGCCTGAGGTCGCGGCGAGTCGCAGAGGACCGGGACGTGGCGCTGATCATCACCGACGAGTGCATCAACTGCGACGTCTGCGAGCCCGAGTGCCCGAACGACGCGATCTCGCCCGGCGAGTCGATCTACGTCATCGAGCCGCGCCGCTGCACCGAGTGCGTCGGCCACTTCGACGAGCCGCAGTGCGTGCAGGTGTGCCCGGTCGCCTGCATCCCGCTCGACCCCGCCAACGTCGAGTCGAAGGAGACGCTCTGGGCGAAGTACCGGCGGCTGCAGGCGGAGGCTGCGACGCTGCGCCCGTGAGCGCGCGCCGGCAGCGACGCGCTATTTCTTCGTCGAGGTCGGGACGACGGCGACGAAGTCGCGCTCGTCGCCGTCGCGGCGCTGCTTCTTCGCCGCGTGCGCGGTCTTGCGCGCCGGCGCCGAAGTCGCCGCCTTCGGGCTGAGCGACGCTGCGGCAGCCGGACGCGCGCGCTCGCGCTCGTGGCGATCGCGCGCGAGCTCCGCGGCGAGCCGGCGCTCGCGCTCCGCGACCGCGCGCGCCTCGGCGCGCTGCGCAGCGTCGGGCGTTTCGCCGACGTCGACCGCGCTCGCGCCGGTGCATGGCGCGAGCGAGTAGCTGCTGCCGCAGCGGTAGACCGTCTCGGCCGACGCCGTCGCGGCGAGCACGGCGAGGAGAACCCCGATGCCGGCGAAGCGAAGAGGCGCGCTCATTTCGGATCCGTCTCGTTCGCCTCGACCGGCTCGCTCGGCGCCTGCGGCTCGCCGCCCTCCTGCTTCGGCTTCTCCTGCTTCGGCGGCTTCGGCCGCGGCGGCCGCGCGTTGATCTTCATCGCCGCGCGCTCCATGTCGCCGTCGAGGATCGGGTCGAGGCCCGTGAGCGCCTGCTCGATCGCCTTCTGGATCTCGACGCGGTGCTCGGGCGACGGCTTCTTCAGCACGTAGTCGATGACTTCGGCCTTGACGCCCGGATGGCCGATGCCGATCCGCAGCCGCCAGTAGTCGCCGCTGCCGAGCTGGGCGTGGATGTCCTTGAGGCCGTTGTGGCCGGCGTGCGATCCGCCGAGCTTGAGCCGCACCTGTCCCGGCTGCAGGTCGAGCTCGTCGTGGGCGACGAGGATCTCGTCGGGAGCGATCTTGAAGAAGCGTGCGAGCGCGGCGACCGACTTGCCCGAGAGGTTCATGTACGTCGTCGGCATCAGCAGCCAGAGCGGGCGACCCGCGACGCTCGTGCGCCCGGCGACGCCGAAGTAGCTGCGCTCGGGCGCGAGCGAGACCTTGAGGCGGTCGGCGACCTCGTCGAGGAACCAGAAGCCCGCGTTGTGTCGCGTCTGCGCGTATTCGGAGCCCGGATTGCCGAGGCCGACGATCAATCGAATCATGGTGCGGGGATTATCGAGGTCGAGGCCAAGAAAAAAGCCCCGCATCGCGGGGCTTCGCACTCCCTCGTCGAGGGCACTCTACTTCTTGTTCTGCTTCTCGCTCTTCTTCGCCTTGGTCGGTGCCGGTGCAGGCGCGGCGACCACCGGAGCGGGCGCTGGCGCTTCTTCCTCCTCTGCGGCCTGGACGTTGGCCGAGACGATGACCGGATTGGGCTTGCCGTGGGTGACGACCTTGGTCCCCGGCGGCAGCTGGATGTCGCTCACGTGCAGCGACTGGCCCTTCGTCAGCGCGCCGAGATCGACGGTGATGAACTCGGGCAGCTGCGACGCGAGGCACTGGATGTTGATCTCGTTGACGATGTGGTTGACGACGCAGCCGTCGGTCTTGACCGCCGGCGAGTTCTCCTCGTTCACGTAGTGCAGCGGCACCTTCTTCGTGATCTTGGTCGTCGCGTCGACGCGCTGGAAGTCGACGTGCATCACGATCGGCCGGAACGGATGCATCTGGTAGTCGCGCAGCAGGACCTGCTCGGTCTTGCCGGCGAGCTCCATCTCGAGCAGCGACGAGTGGAACGCCTCCTTCTTCAGCGCGAAGAAGAGCGCGTTGTGGTCGAGCTCGATCATGGCGGGGGCGCCGGCGCCGTAGACGATGCCGGGAACCTTCTGCGCATTGCGCAGGCGGCGGCTCGCTCCGGTCCCCTGCTGCGTGCGCTCGTAAGCGGTGAACTTCATTTCGACTCCAAAGATGAGGCCCGCGACCAGGCCCTCGTGAACGGGCAGTGCCCGAAACGTTTACGGGCGAAGCCCGAAACCTGAAAGAGAAGGGCTTCGCGTCAGCGAAGCCCGCTGTCCCTCAAAAATTGTTGTTCTGCTCGGCGAAGAGCGAAGTCACCGACTCGCCGTCCGAGATGCGCCGGATCGTCTCGGCGAACAGGAACGCGACCGACAGCTGGCGCACCTTCCTGCACTGCCTGCCGCCGTCGTCGAGCGGGATCGTGTCGGTGACGACGACCTCGTCGAGCTTCGAATTCTGGATCCGCTCGATCGCCGGCCCCGAGAAGACGGCGTGCGTGCAGTACGCGAAGACCTTCTTCGCGCCGCGCTCCTTCAGCACCTCGGCCGCCTTCACGAGCGTGCCCGCGGTGTCGATCATGTCGTCCATGATCACGCAGTTGCGGCCCTCGATCTCGCCGATGACGTGCATCACCTCGGAAACGTTCGCCTTCGGCCGCCGCTTGTCGATGATCGCCAGCTCGCAGCCCGCCTGCTTCGCGAGAGCGCGCGCGCGGACGACGCCGCCGACGTCGGGCGAGACGACGACGAGGTCCTCGTAGCGCTTGCTCTGCAGGTCCGACAGCAGCACCGGCGACGCGTAGATGTTGTCGACCGGGATGTTGAAGAAGCCCTGGATCTGGTCGGCGTGCAGGTCCATCGTCAAGAGCCGCTCGACGCCGACGGCCTCGAGCAGGTTGGCGACGACGCGGGCGCTGATCGGAACGCGCGTCGAACGCGGACGCCGATCCTGTCGCGCGTAGCCGAAGTACGGGATCACCGCGGTCACCCTGCGCGCCGACGCGCGCTTGAGCGCGTCGACCATGATGCAGAGCTCCATCAGGTTCTCGTTCGTCGGCCGGCACGTCGGCTGGACGACGAAGATGTCGCGCGCGCGGACGTTCTGCTCGATCTCGACGTCGACCTCGCCATCGGAGAAGCGCGCGACCTTCGCCTTGCCGAGGCTGATCGACAGGTGCGTCGCGATGTCCTGCGCGAGCGGCCGGTTGGCGTTGCCGGTGAAGAGGACGGTGTTGAACAGCATGGCTCAGCGGACTTGGCAGGGGAGGAAGGACTCGAACCCTCGCATGTCGGAATCAAAATCCGATGCCTTAACCAACTTGGCGACTCCCCTACGCAGGCGTCGGGCTCGCGCCCGCCGCCTTCAACCTTCGCCGCCGCCGCGCCTGGCCCAGCCGGCGAGCGGGTGACGCTCGAGCGAGCGGCACATCCTGCCCGACCAGCCCGAAGGCCAATCGCCCGGCATCGCTGCCGACGGCGCCGGGCCGCTTCCCGCCCGCGCGAAGACCGCGCTTCCCGAACCGGTCATCCGGCTGTTGCCGTAGATCCGGTCGAGCGCGGCCGCCGCACGGCGGACATCGGGGCAAAGACCTTCGGCGGTGGCCTGCAGGTCGTTCGCGCCGAAGCCCTCGGCGAGCCGGGACCCGGCTTCTCCGCGCCCGCCCGGCTCGGCATCGACGCCGAGGCGAGGCCCGGAAAAACCCGCAATTCTAGCAGCGGCGACGCGGTCGGCGACCGCTGCGCCGGCAAAGACGGCCGCCGTCGCGAGGCTCGCCTCGGGCTTGACGACGGCGAACCAGCGTGGCTCGACCGTGACCGGTTCGAGCCGCTCGCCGATGCCCGCGGCGAACGCGTTCGTGCCGGCGAGGAAGAACGGGACGTCGGCGCCGAGCGCGGTACCGATCTCGAGCAGCCGCTCGAGCGGCCAGTCGAGCTGCCAGAGGCGATTGAGCGCGAGCAGCGTCGATGCCGCATCGGAGCTGCCGCCGCCGAGCCCGGCGCCCGAAGGGATGCGCTTCTCGACAGTGATGTCGGCGCCCATCGACGTCGCCGAAGCCACCCGCAGCGCGCGTGCGGCGCGCAGGCAGAGATCGTCGGCCGGCAGCTCGACCGTCGCGTCGTGGCGGCGCAACTCGCCGTCGCCGCGCGGCGCGAAGTGGAGCGTGTCGCACCAGTCGATCAGCACCATCAGCGAATCGAGCAGGTGCATGCCGTCCGGGCGCTTGCCGACGACGTGGAGGTAGAGGTTGAGCTTGGCCGGCGCCGGAACGTCGTGAATCGCGAGGATCGCCATCGCGACTCCTTACGAGCGATCGAGGCGGATGCGCACGGTGACGGTCGGCGGCGGTGCGGTCCGCGTCGCATTCAGCGTGCCTTCGGCGGCGAAGCTGGCGAGGTCGACGCGCCAGCCGAGCTGCGAGAAACCCTGCTTCAGCTCCGGCGCGGCTTCGCTCGGCGCACCTGGCCACGGCCGGCCGCGCAGCCAGTCGAACCACGCCTCGATCGGAACGCTCTCGCCGAGCGCGTCGCGCGTCAGCTCGTCGAGGTTCGCGAAGTGCCGCGTTCCCTGCGGAGTCGCGAGGACGACCTCGGTCGGCGACCAGCGTGCCTGCGCCAGCGTGCTGCCGAGGGGGGTCGCGAGCGCGAGCGTCCCGGCGCTCGGGTCGCCGCGCAGGTCGAACGCCGCCGAGAAAGCCTTCGCCGAGGTTCCGTCGCTCGCGTCGACGCGAAGCGCGAGGCGTCCCGAGAGCGTCTCGCCGGCCAGCGGCTGCGCCGGCTGCAGCGTCGTGCACGCAGCAAGCGCGAGCGGCGCGAACGCGAGCGCGAACGTCGCGCCGGAGCTCGACCGCCGTGCCGATCGCTGCAGCGGCGCGAGCGCGCCGCGCCGCGTCACAGGTCGACGCGCAAGCGCGCGAGCGTCTCGCGCAGGACGTCGTTCTGGGCGTCGCGCGAGCGCGCGTCTCGGAACACGCGCCGCGCTTCCTCGGCGCGGCCGGCGCTCCACAGCACCTCGCCGAGATGCGCCGCGATCTCCGGATCGGGACGCGCCTGGTACGCCTCGCGCAGCCACTTGATCGCCTCGTCGCGATTGCCGAGCCGGTACTCGACCCAGCCCATGCTGTCGGTGATCGACGGCTCGCCGGGGCTCAGCTCCAACGCCTTCTTGATCAGCTCGCGCGCGTCGTTGAGGCGGATGTTGCGATCGGCGAGCGAATAGCCGAGCGCGTTGTACGCGTGCTGGTGGTCGGCCTTGAGCGCGATCACGCGGCGCAGGAGCCGCTCCATGTCGTCGACGCGGTCGAGCTTCTCGTCGAGCATCGCCTGCTCGTAGAGCAGGTCGGTGTCGTCGGGGAAGCGCTTGTTGGCCTCGGCCATCACCTGCTCGGCCTCGGCGTACATCTTGTTCTCGCGCAGCAGCTCGGTCTCGGCGAGCAGCTTGGCGCGCGCGTCGCCGGGCGACTGCTCGGGAACGCGGCGGATGAGGTCGCGCGCTTCCTTGATCTTGCCCTGGCGCGCGAGCAGCGAAGCGCGCCGCGACTGCACCTCGAGCGCGCGCTGCGGGTTGTCGACGCGCGCGAGCCAGCGCTCGGCGCCGGCGTAGTCGTTCTGCAGCTCGGCCGCCTGCGCGAGGAGGAGGAACGCCTGGGTCAGCGCGGTGCTCGCGTTCGGCGGCGTGTCGTCGTCGTCGTCGCCGTGCGCGACCGGTGCGCTCGCCGGCGTGCCGAAGTTGACCGCGGCGCCGCCCTCGACGAGACGGACGTACGTGCTCAGCGCCTCGGTCGCCTCCTTCGGGCGCTTCATCTCGAGCTCGAGCGCGCCGAGCGTCAGCCAGGGCGGCGCGAGCTGCGGGTCGGACTTCGTCAGCACGGCGACCTCGGCCGCCGCCTCGGGCAGCCGCTGCGTCGTCGCGAGCGTGCGGACATAGAGCAGCCGCACGTTCGGGCTCGCCGGGCGCGCAGCGAGCTGGCGCTTGACGATCGCCTCGGCGTCGGCGGTCGCTGGCAGCAGGTCGAGGGCGAGGAACGCGGCGCTTTCCGACGCCGGGTCGGCGTCGCTCGCGCGCTGCGCGAAGGCGAGCGCCTTGGCGGTGTCGCCGGCAGCGAGCCACGCGCGCCCGCTCGCGACGAGCGCCGATGCCTTCGTGTCGGCGGCGTCTGCGTAGGGCCTCAGCACGCGCTCGATCATCGCGGCGGTCGCGGCGTGATCGGCCGCGCGCGACAGAAAGCGCGGCATCGCCTCGATCACCGCCGGCAGCGACGGCCGAGCGCTTCGCTGCAGCAGCAGTGCGAGCGGCTCCTCGACGTCGGCGATGCGGTTCAGCGCGACGAGGATCTGGATCTGGTAGCGCAGCGCGTCGCCCGATTCGGGCAGCGCGACCCGCCAAGCCTGCGTCGCCGACAGCGCCTGCTCGCCGGCGCGCGCCTGCAGCGCGATCTCGGTCGCGCGACGGAACAGCTGGTCGTCCCTGGTGCGGCGCGCAGCGTCGAGCATCAGCTGGTACGCGGTCCCGGCCTGGCCCTGGCGCAGCTCGATCTCGCCGAGCAGCAGCTGGTAGAAGAGCGACGCGTCGAGCGACGAGTTCTCGACCGCGTCGGCGGCCGCAGCGCGGGCGGGAGCCGAGGCGCCGAAAGCGAGCAGGACGAGAGAAACGACGACCGGAAGCGCGCCCGAGGTGAAAGCTTTGCGAGACGCCGGCATGGAAGACTCCTCAGGCGAGAAACGATTCTAGTGCCGCGTCTTGTGCGCCAGTCGCGCAAAGACCTCGCAAGACCGCACGGGAGCATTCGACCGCCGCCGATCGTGATAATTCCCCGCGCGACCGGCGCCCTCCGCCGACGAGCGGCCCTTCACTCGCACGCATGCCCGAGCTTCCGGAAGTCGAGGTCACCCGGCTCAGCTTCGCCGACCGCATCCGCGGCGCGCGGGTGACCGGCGTTCGCGTCGGCAAGCCCTTGCGCTGGCCGCTCGGCGGCAACGTCGACGAGATGATCGGCCAGCGCGTCGGCGAGGTCAGCCGGCGCGGCAAGTACCTCTGGCTCGCGCTCGAGCGCGGCGGGCTCCTGATGCACCTCGGCATGTCGGGGTCGCTCTCGTTCGCCCCGCGCGTCGCCGAGCCCGGGCCGCACGACCATTTCGACCTCGTGACCGCGCGCGGCACGCTGAGGCTCACCGACCCGCGCCGCTTCGGCGCCGTCGTCTGGTCCGACGCGGCCGACGCGCCGCCCGCGTCGACGCTCCTCGCGGGACTCGGCATCGAGCCGTTCGACGATCGCTTCGACGGCGCCCACCTGCACGCGGCGCTGCGCCGGCGCCGCGTCTCGGTCAAGAGCGCGCTGCTCGGCGGCGAGATCGTCGTCGGCGCGGGCAACATCTACGCGTGCGAGGCGCTGTTCGAAGCGGGAATCGATCCGCGCACGCGGAGCGACCGCATCAGCCGGCCGCGCGCCGATCGCCTCGCCGTCGCGATCCGGCAGACGCTCGCTCGCGCGGTCGAGCTCGGCGGCTCGACGCTGCGCAACTTCCGCGACGCGCACGGCGCCGCCGGCGAGTTCCAGCTCGACGCCAGGGTCTACGGCCGCGCCGGCCAGCCGTGCCTGCGCTGTCGGACGCCGATCCGCAGGATCGTCCAGAACGCCCGCGCGACGTTCTTCTGCCCGACGTGCCAGAAGCGTTGAGACCGCTCTGCCGGAGGCAGAAAGGCCGAGCGGTCGACATCGATCCGATCGGCGGCGTGCGAAACGGCGCAGGCGGTCGCGGCGGAAGCGTTTGGTCACGGATCGGTGGTGTGAGCGTGCGCTACCATGCCTCGAGCCACCGCGCCCAGCGATGACGCCTTCCTTCGCCACCAGTCTCGACGCCCTCGGCGGCTGGCGCGCCGCCCTCGGCGACCGGCTCGAGGAGCTCGCGCGCTTCCTGCGCGAGCACGAGCTCGCGAGCGGCGAGGCCGCCGAGCAGATCGCCGCGCTGCGCGAGCGGCTCGGCAACGAGAAGCTCGTCGTCGCCTTCGTCGCCGAGTTCTCGCGCGGCAAGTCCGAGCTCATCAACGCGATCTTCTTCGCCGACACCGGCCGCCGGATCCTGCCGGCGACTCCGGGACGGACGACGATGTGCCCGGTCGAGCTCGGCTGGCGCGGCGACGAGCCGCCGTCGCTGCTGCTGCTGCCGATCGAGACGCGGCTCGAGGGGCTCTCGCTCGGCGAGATGCGCCAGCAGCCGCGCGCCTGGCGCCGTCTCGAGCTCGACGTCGGCAACGCCGAGCAGCTCGCGCAGTCGCTCGTCGAGGTGACGCGCACCGAGTGGGTGAGCGAGGAGCGCGCGCGCGCGCTCGGCTTCTGGGACGACGAGACTCCCGACGACAACCCGCCGCGCGACGACGCCGGCCGCGTCGAGGTGCCGGCGTGGCGCCACGCGCTCATCAACTACCCGCATCCGCTCCTCAAGCAGGGCCTCGTCGTCCTCGACACGCCGGGGCTGAACGCGATCGGCGCCGAGCCCGAGCTGACGCTGAGCCTCTTGCCGAGCGCGCATGCGACCGTCTTCATCCTCGGCGCCGACACCGGCGTCACCAAGTCCGACCTCGTGATCTGGCGCGACCACCTCGGCAGCAACGCGCCGACGCGCTTCGTCGTCCTCAACAAGATCGACGCGCTCGAGGATCCGCTCGCGACGCTCGAGCAGGTCGAAGCGCAGATCGCGCAGCAGCAGAAGGAGACCGCGCGCACGCTCGGCGTCGCGCTGCAGCGCGTCTTTCCGCTCTCGGCGCGGCAGGCGCTCGCGGCGCGCGTCGCCGGCGACGAGATGATGCTCAACGAGAGCCGGCTGCCGGCGCTCGAGGGCGCGCTCGGCGCGCAGCTGCTGCCGCAGCGCCGCCAGGTGCTCGAGCAGGTCGTCCAGGACGGCGCGCAGCGGATCGAGAACCACGTCCTGCGTCACCTCGCCGACCAGCGCCGCCAGCTCGCCGAGCAGACGCTCGAGCTGCGCGGGCTGCGCGGCAAGAACAGCGGCAAGGTCCGGCTGATGCTCAAGCGCGTCGAGGCCGAGACTGCGGAGTTCGAGCAGTGCACGACGCTCCTGCAGGCGATGCGCTCGGTGCACGCGAGGATGCTCAAGGACGTCCTCGTCGACCTCTCGTCCGACCGGTTGCGCGACGAGGTCGCCGAGATGCAGGCCGAGCTCGGCTCGGCGTTCATGCACCTCGGCGCGCGCAAGGCCTTCATCGCCCTGTGCGAGCGGCTGCGCGGGCTGCTGGCGGCGGCGCAGCGCAGGAACGCCGAGATCCGCGAGATGCTCGGCGCCTCGTTCGCCCGGCTCAACGCCGAGTTCGGCTTCTCGCTCGTCGTCGGCAAGCCGCTCGACTTCGAGCGCTTCGCGAGCGAGCTGCAGCTGATCGAGAACAACTACGTCCAGTACCTCGGCCTGACGCTGGCGCTGCGCCTCGCGCAGCCGAAGTTCATGGAGCAGTTCAGGCGCATGCTCGTCTCCAAGCTGCGCGTCGTCTTCGAGAACGCGAGCAGCGAGCTCGAGCTCTGGAACAAGGCGGTCTCGGCGCAGGTCGACGGCCAGCTGCGCGAGCGCAGGAAGGCGTTCAAGCGGCGGATCGAGACGCTCGAGAAGGTCCAGACGGCAGCCGGCGAGCTCGAGAGCAGGATCGAGGAGATCGACGCGCAGGACGCGCATCTCCAGGAGCTCCAGGCCAAGGCCGGCGAGCTCGTCGAGGCGTTCCGCGAGCACGCGTTCGCGGTGCCGCTCGCGACCGACTCGATCCCGCTCGACGTCGACCTGCCGCTCTTCGACGACGTCGAGCCGGTGACGGCGATGCGGCAGGCTTGAGCCGCGCGCTTGCAGATCGCCGCGCGAGCGGCAGCGCAAAGCTTCCCGCGGGGTTCGCCGAGCGCGTCGTCGCGTGGCAGGGCGTCCACGGCCGCAACGACCTGCCGTGGCAAGGCACGCGCGACCCGTACCGCGTCTGGCTCTCGGAGATCATGCTGCAGCAGACGCAGGTGAAGGCGGTGCTCGGCCACTACGCGCGATTCGTCGCGCGCTTTCCGGACGTGGCAGCGCTCGCCGCGGCTCCGCTCGGCGACGTTCTTGCGGCATGGAGCGGGCTCGGCTACTACGGCCGCGCGCGCAACCTCCACCGCGCGGCGCAGCTCGTCGTCGCCGACCACGGCGGCGAGTTTCCGACGACCAGCGAAGCGCTCGCGCGGCTGCCCGGCATCGGCCGCTCGACGGCGGCGGCGATCGCCGCGTTCTGCTTCGACGAGCGCGCCGCGATCCTCGACGGCAACGTCAAGCGAGTGCTCGCGCGCGTCCTGGCATTCGATCGCGACCTCGCCGATCCGCGCGCCGAGCGCGCGCTCTGGGACGTCGCGACCGCGCTGCTCCCTGCAGCCGGCGACGTCGCCGCGTACACGCAAGGGATGATGGACATCGGCGCGACGCTCTGCCGTGTCCGCTCGCCGCACTGCCTGCTCTGTCCGGCGCAGCCCGTCTGCGCCGCCGCGCGGAGCGGAACGCCGGAGCGCTATCCGTCGAAGTCGCGCCGCGCGGCGCGTTCGCGCAAGGACACGGTGTGGCTCGAATTGCGCTGGAACGACGACGTCTTTCTCGTCGAGCGCGAGGCCGCGGGCGTCTGGGCCGGGCTCTGGAGCCTGCCCGAGCTCGCCTCGATCGACGAGCTCGAGTCGATCACCGCCGGCTGGCCCGGCAACAGCGAGGTGCTCGCCCCGTTCGTTCACGTGCTGACGCACCGCGACTGGCATCTGCAGCCGGTGCGCTGGACGTTTCCGCAGCGCTCGCCCGCGGCCGCGATCGCGCGCTGCGTCGAGCGCTGGCCTTCGGGGCGCTGGCTCGCGCCCGACGTCGCGCTCGCGCTCGGCGTTCCGGCGCCGCTGCGCAGGCGCCTGCACGACATCGCCGCGGTCGCCGCCTGATGCCGGGCTGGCGCGTGCACGCGCGAGCCGGCTTCAGCCCGACGAATCGCGGACGCGCAGCAACGATGCGATGACGTCGAGCCGCGCGAGCGGATCGGCGAGCACCAGCAGCCGCTGCCGCACCTCGAGCGGCAAGGGCAGGATCTCGCACCAGCGGTCGGCGACCCAGCCGGCCGAGTCGAGACGATGCGGCTCGAGGAACGGCCGCGTTCCCTGCGCCGCGAGCGCGGCGATCGAATCGGCGAGCGCCTGCACGATGTCGGCGTGGCCGGGAGCCGGCGCGACGACCGGGTCGGCGGCGATCGGCTCGGTCGTCGCGAGCCAGAGGCCGTCGCGCTCCTGGTGCGCTGCGCCGACGAGCCTGAAGCGCTCGCCGCCGCGGCAGCGGACGGCGAGGATTCCCGCCTCGGCGCTGTCGACGTCGATCAGCTCGGCGAGCGTCCCCGTGTCGTAGAGCTGCACCGCGTCGCCGCCGCTTCGCGCCTCGCTGCCCGAGCGCAGCGCGACGACGCCGAACGGCGTGCGCTCGCGCCAGCAGCGCGAGACGAGATCGAGATAGCGCGCCTCGAAGATCCTGAGCTCGAGCAAGCCCTCGGGAAAGAGCACCGTGCGCAGCGGAAAGAGCGGCAGCTCGGCCATGGCCGCACGAAAGACGCGATCAGCTCGCCGCGTCGAGCTCGCGATGGCGCACCAGGGTCGCGGCTCCGCTGCCGGCGAAACCCGCGGCGAGCCGCTCGGCGAACCAGACCGAGCGGTGCTGCCCGCCGGTGCAGCCGATCGCGACCGTCAGGTAGCTGCGCTGGTCGGCCTCGAACGCCGGCAGCCAGCGGCGCAGGAACGCGTCGACCTGCGCGAGCATGTCGAGCGCCTCGGGCTGCGCGGCGAGATAGGCGTCGACCGCGGCGTCGCGGCCGTTGAGCGGGCGCAGCTCGCGGACGTAGTGCGGGTTCGGCAGCACGCGGATGTCGAACACGTAGTCGGCGTCGAGCGGAACGCCGTGCTTGTACGCGAAGCTCTCGAAGACGATCGTCAGCCGGCTGTCGCTCGCGCCGACGAGATCGCGCATCCACGCGCGCAGCTGCGTCGGCCGCAGCTGGCTGGTGTCGATCACCGTCGAGAGCTCGCGCAGCCCGGCGAGGAGCTGGCGCTCGAGCTCGATCGCGTCGACGAGCGCGCCGCGGTCGGCGAGCGGATGCGCGCGCCGCGTCTCCGAGAAGCGGCGAACGAGCGCCGACGTCGTCGCGTCGAGGAAGATCGACTGCACGGCGATGCCCTCGTCCTTCAGCTCGGCGAGGAGGGGCAGCAGGTGCGGCAGCGAGCCTGCGCTGCGGACGTCGACCGCGACCGCGATGCGGCGGTCGCGGCGCTGCGTCTCGAGGCGGACGAAGTCGCGCAGCAGCTCGGGCGGAAGGTTGTCGACACAAAAGAAGCCGGCGTCTTCGAGAGCGTGCAAGGCGACGGATTTGCCGGACCCCGAGATGCCGGTGACGAGGACGATCTCGCGCGGACTCGCTTCGTCGGTCACGATGCGGCCTTTCGCGTCGATCGCTTCGGCGCCGCGCGGAGCTCCGTGCCCGCGTCGAGCATCTCCTGAGCGTGCGCAAGGCTCGTCGACGACAGCTTCTCGCCGCCGAGCATGCGGGCGATCTCGGCGACCCGCGCCTCGCCTGCGACGGCGTCGACGGCGCTCGTCGCCGCACCGCCGGCCTGGTGCTTGCGAACGACGAAGTGGTGATCGGCGCACGCCGCGACCTGCGGCAGGTGCGTCACCGCGAGGACCTGACGGCCGCTGCCGAGCTGCTTCATGAGGCGGCCGACGGTTTCGGCGACCGCGCCGCCGATGCCGGCGTCGACCTCGTCGAAGATGAGCGTCGCCGGCGCGTGCTCGCCGTGCGGCTCGATGCCGACGACGGCGACGGCGAGCGCGATGCGCGACAGCTCGCCGCCCGAGGCCACCTTGGCGAGCGGCCGCGGCGTCGCGCCGGCGTGGCCGGCGACGAGGAACTCGACCGTCTCGTTGCCGAAAGACTGCGGCGCATCGGTCGCGACGAGCTCGACGGCGAAGCGGCCGCCCGCCATGCCGAGCTGCTGCATCGTCTTCGTCACCGCTGCTGCGAACTTCGGCGCCGCGGCGCGGCGCGCCGCCGAGACGCGACGCGCTTCGGCGTCGAGCGCGGCGCGCGCGGCGATGCTCGCGCGCTCGAGCGCTTCGAGGTCGGCAGCGGCTTCGAGCGCCTGCAGCTCGCTCTGCCATTCGGCGTAGAGCGCAGGCAGCTCGGCCGGCGGGCGGCGGTGGCGGCGCGCGAGCGCGAGCCACGCCGACAGCCGCTCGTCGACCTCGCGCAGCCGCGCCGGGTCGAGCTCGGCGCGGTCGAGATAGCTCGCGAGCGAATGCGCTGCGTCCTGCAGCTGCGCCTGTGCGCCGCGCAGCGCCTCGATCGGATCGTCGAGGCGCGGATCGAACCCGGCGACCGACTCGAGCGCGTCGACGGCGCGCGCGGCGAGCGCATCGGCGCTCGCGTCGGACTCGGAGATCGCGTCGAGCGCGCCGCGCGCCGCGTCGATCAGCGACTGGCCGTGCGACAGCCGCGTGTGCTCGGCGTCGAGCTCGGCCCATTCGTCGGCGCCGGGGGCGAGCTTGGCGACCTCGCCGATCTGCCACGCGAGCCGCTCGCGCTCGCG